>NZ_VMMS01000139.1:0-8787 GCF_013277315.1 Streptococcus sp. 2106 | reverse complement strand
AGATTTTCAAAGAGTATTATGGTTCACACCATGGGGTGTTTTTTGATGATTTTAAGCAAAATTCATACCATTTAATTGAAAGTTATTTAAATTAGATGAAAATTTGTTTTCTGAAAAAGTGGGAAAACATTGATTTTAAGCGAATTTTGAATCATATTCGAATGGGAGTTTTTAAAATCATGTTTCGGTGGTAAAAGTTCCAAACTGTATTCTCCATAGTAGAATGATATCACCTGCCAGCGAATCATCTGCCAATAAGTCCATATTTCGTTTGGGAACGGGCTTAGGATTTAGGAGCCAAGCATCCAAATCACGTTCAGGAGAGATGAAGGGTTTGACTTGGTGTTCTTTATAAAATATTTCTAAAATACTATTCACGGATAGCCTCTTTCAAACATTTATTTCCTACTTCTAACAAATTTCTAAATGGTTTAAAAATTTTATAGTCTGTCAAGTTTTTTTCTTGACACCTGTTAGAAATCTGCTATAATAGAACATGTGCTAAATAGCTCAGCTATTTCACCGAAATAAAAAATAAGAAAAGAGACTTTAAAAATGGCAGTTAAAATCCGTTTGACTCGTATGGGTTCTAAGAAAAAACCTTTCTACCGTATCAACGTAGCAGATTCACGTTCACCACGTGACGGACGTTTCATCGAAACAGTTGGAACTTACAATCCACTTGTTGCTGAAAACCAAGTAACTTTGAAAGAAGACCGCGTTCTTGCATGGTTGGCTGATGGAGCTCAACCTTCAGATACAGTTCGCAACATCCTTTCAAAAGAAGGCGTATTGAAAAAATTCCACGATTCTAAATTCTCAAAATAAGTTTAAAGTAGGTTGATAGATGGATACGATTGAAAATCTCATTATTGCGATTGTGAAACCCTTGATTTCACAACCAGATGCCTTAACTATCAAGATTGAAGATACACCAGAGTTTTTGGAATATCATTTGAATCTTGATCAAAGCGATGTGGGTCGTGTAATCGGTCGTAAGGGTCGCACTATTTCTGCGATAAGAACGATTGTCTACTCTGTCCCAACTGAATACAAAAAAGTAAGAATCGTTATTGACGAAAAATAAGAAGGGCGGGACGGATGTCTCGCTTTTTTGTGTGGAGAAGTGTAAAATATCCTCATCAGGATTTGGAAAGTTTTTTAGAGGGTAAATTCCCAAACTAACTTCTAGTTTCCCACAACCTAGCTTTTAGTATTAGAAAAACGCGTGAAATCAGTGGGAATCCGTCTGAGACTAACTTCCACTGATTTTCTTTTTCTTGATATATAAGGGTTCAAAAGCGAAAAGACTCAGAAAAAAGTGCACGACAAATAGCCCTAAAACAAAGTCGTCTTAGAGTAACTTCCAGTTTTGGGAGAGATGGAAGTTACTTTGAGAAGTTACGAGGATTTTTAGAGGGATACTATCTATAGTGTCTTTTTTCTCCAACTTGAGAAAATCTTTGGAACGTGATAAAATAAAGGATAAGGATTTTTAATAATTCATTATATAGAATGAGTGGATTTCTTTATGAAGAGGTTTGAAGTATCTACAGAAATTGGTAGTCTCTCTGTTACTTATCAAAATCAAAAGAAAGTGCTAGTTTGTCTAAACGGAGCAGGTTTGCTACCAAGTTATGAAAATTTTTCACTTATACTTGAAAAACTTCCCCCTACAATTGGTTATTTGACAATTGATTTTCCTAACACAGGTAGGAGTCCGATTCATGACCAAGCTGGAAAAAATCTAGATAATCTTGCAGATGCGGTTTATGAAGTACTTGAAGTATTAGGGATTTCTGAATATATACTTTGTGTACATAGTTTGAGTGGAATTTTAGTTTGTAAATTGCTCAAGAAACCAATTAAGTGTCAGGCTTTAGTAGCAATTGAACCGACAACTAAAAAAGTCATGTTTGCTGATTTTTCAGAAAATCCTTATCCAGAAATGGAAGAGCAGATGAGGCTGATTGACGAGTGTGGTCCTGAACTTTATTTGAAGAATTTAACTCAAGCAACATTTAGTCCTGAAACGAATAAAGAAATCTGGGAAATAATGCAAGAAAAAGGCTTAGAGTTGGAAAAGCAAAATCCAGAATTTCAGATATCTGGAGAGATTACTGAGAAAGATTTTGAGGATGTATCTATAGAAGCTCATATTCCTGTATTTATTTTTTGTCAGCCTTATAGAGAAAAAGAGTACAGAGAATCAGAATATTGGACTTCCAATACTAAACTCATTTTAGGAGGGAATCACCATTATTTACAATGGTCCGAAGCGGAAAAAATTGCAACTATTATTCGAGAATTGTCAGAATAAGATGGAAAGAAGGAGACTACAGGAGACAAGATGAACTACTTTAATGTTGGGAAAATCGTCAATACGCAGGGGTTGCAGGGTGAGATGCGAGTATTGTCTGTGACGGATTTTGCAGAAGAACGGTTTAAAAAAGGATCTGAGCTGGCCTTGTTTGATGAAAAAGATCAGTTTGTCCAAACAGTGGTTATCGCTAGTCACCGTAAACAGAAGAACTTTGACATTATTAAATTCAAAGATATGTACCATATCAACGCTATCGAAAAGTATAAGGGATACAGTCTCAAGGTTGCTGAGGAAGATTTGAATGACCTAGACGATGGTGAATTCTACTATCACGAGATTATCGGTTTGGAAGTCTATGAGGGTGATAACTTGATTGGAACCATCAAGGAAATCCTGCAACCAGGTGCTAACGATGTCTGGGTGGTCAAGCGAAAAGGCAAACGTGACTTGCTCTTGCCTTATATTCCACCAGTGGTTCTCAATGTTGATATTCCGAATAACCGTGTCGATGTGGAAATTTTAGAAGGGTTAGATGATGAAGATTGATATTTTAACCCTCTTTCCAGAGATGTTTTCTCCACTGGAGCACTCAATCGTTGGAAAGGCTCGAGAAAAAGGGCTCTTGGATATCCAGTATCATAATTTTCGAGAAAATGCTGAAAAGGCCCGTCATGTAGATGATGAGCCCTACGGAGGCGGTCAGGGCATGTTGCTCCGAGCCCAACCCATTTTCGATGCCTTTGATGCTATTGAAAAGAAAAATCCGCGCGTTATTCTCCTCGATCCTGCTGGAAAGCAGTTTGATCAGGCTTATGCTGAAGATTTGGCTCAAGAGGAAGAGCTAATCTTTATCTGTGGGCACTATGAGGGTTATGATGAGCGCATTAAGACCTTGGTAACAGATGAGATTTCCCTAGGCGACTATGTCCTCACTGGTGGAGAATTGGCAGCTATGACCATGATTGATGCTACAGTTCGCCTGATTCCAGAAGTGATTGGCAAGGAGTCTAGCCACCAAGATGATAGTTTTTCTTCAGGTCTTTTAGAATATCCTCAGTACACACGTCCCTATGATTATCGAGGCATGGTCGTGCCAGATGTATTGATGAGTGGCCACCATGAAAAGATTCGTCAGTGGCGATTGTACGAGAGTTTAAAGAAAACCTACGAGCGCAGACCAGATTTACTTGAACATTATCAACTGACAGTAGAAGAAGAAAAAATGCTGGCAGAAATCAAAGAAAACAAAGAATAAAGGAGAAACCTATGCAAGTAATCAAACGTAATGGCGAAATTGCTGAATTTAATCCAGATAAGATTTACCAAGCCATCTTGAAGGCAGCCCAAACTGTTTATGTTTTGACAGATGATTTGCGTCAAAATCTTGCTCAAGTCACTAAGAAGGTAGTTTTGGATTTACAAGAAGCCAAGGTGGAACGTGCGACTATCAGTATGATTCAATCTATGGTTGAACATCGTTTATTGGGCGCAGGTTACATTACCATTGCAGAACACTACATTTCCTATCGTTTACAACGTGACTTGGAAAGAAGTGGTTATGGAGATCATATCGCAGTTCATTTACATTTTGAACAAATTCGCTAAGAAAAAGAGTGGGATGAAGCAACTACATCTCACTCTTTCTTAAATCTATTTTTTTGGGCTGTTTGGACAGTTGAGGGGACAAATCGCAGGCGTTGAATATCGCTTATACGGATAATCCGGCTCACATTTTTGGCAAAATTTTTCACGATAATTTGCTGTCCTTGCTGATCGTATTTGATGATGTCACCTGTAAAGCTTGTCTCAGACAAGATAAGGTGAACAGCAGTTTGTTTCTGGATAGCCTCTTCAATAGTGGCTGTAAGGGAGTTGCTTTCAGTCTGGTCAGGTTGGTCATGTCCATTTAAAAAGTCATGTATTTTACCTAGAACTTGCTGGAATTTATGTCTCATATTGGCCTCCCTTCTTTTATATCAATATTATATAAAATTTTCCTAAAATCTACAAGATTTTACGAATAATCAGATGAAAGTTAAAAAAAGGAGAAGAAAATGGCAGAATTTACATTTGAAATCGAAGAGCACTTGTTGACTCTTTCTGAAAACGAAAAGGGTTGGACCAAGGAAATCAACCGTGTGAGCTTTAATGGTGCCCCTGCAAAGTTTGATATTCGTGCTTGGAGTCCAGACCATACGAAGATGGGCAAAGGAATTACTCTTTCCAATGAAGAATTTCAAACAATGGTGGATGCTTTTAAAGGAAACTAAGTTTTCAAAATAAAAGAAAAGGATACTGAGTTATGACAACTCGATATCCTTTTTTAGTTAGCAAAGTAAGCCTGATTTTTAAGGCGTTGAAGTAGAGGACGACTAATCAAACTAATAGCTAGAAGTTTACCAAGGTCTGGAATGATAAAGGGAATGACCCCCACAACAAGAGCTTTTTCAAATGCCATTCCAGCTAGAAAATGCAAGCTGAGAATCCCTCCGACAAAGACAAGGGCATCACCCAAGAGATTTGCAAGAAAAATATTGACAATTCCGCTCTTGCTGTTGGTTAGAGAGGAAGTAAGTCCAGAGTAAACGAGATAAAACCAAAGATAGCCTGCAGTAGGGCCAACTAAAGCCTGAAAACCAGCTCCACCTCCTGCAAACACAGGAAGACCGATAGCACCTAGAAGAAGATAGAGTCCAACAGAAAGTACAGCCTCTCTCGGTCTAAAGACAGTAGCAATCAAGCCGATTGCAAAGTTTTGCAGAGTGAAGGGAACAGGTCCAACTGGAAGACTGATTTGTGCCAAAACAGCAATGAGAGCAGCCCCAATAGCAGGGATAGCATAAATGTGAGCTTTTTTCAAAATAGTTAACCTCTTTTCTGATGTATAGTAACTATTATACTCATAGAGGAATCATTGTCAACCAATTTTTTAAAACAAGGTAACAAAAACTGTAACGGCCGATTTTGCTTATTGGTTAAGTTGGATAATTTTTTTGTTGATTCGAAAATTGTCTGTATAGATAATCCTATTTTATTAATAAAAAATATACTAGTAAATATTTGACAAATTAAAAAATAAGTGTTATATTAAAAATGTAAACGGATGCATTTAGATGTGTTCAATTTTAAAAGGAGGGGTAGTTACGAGATATTTTAACGACTCTAGATACCATAACGGTGATTAAAAACCTAAATATAATCAATTCATATTAAAGTAATATGGAGGGACTAAAAAGGGGACTATTACTTAGTCTTCATCAAATATTTTAATCCAAGGAGAAGTAAAATTAAAAAAAGAATTAATAAGAAAGCATCTGTTTTTCTAGCTGCAAGTGTTTTCAGTTTTAGCTTTGCTACTGCAGCTAGTGTTGTTAGTGCAACTACAGCACACCCTGCTCCAAGTCCCATTATTGATGTATGGCAGTATGGTGTAGATAATAGCTATGGTTATTCAAATTACTTTGTTAGTTCTCCAGATAATATTGGTTCAAAATTTTCAGTAACGAATTATTGGGGAACCGTTAAAGCTTACGATAAAAAAAGATTATGGATGGGCATATTCAAGTGCAACAAAATCTTGGAACGATGTTCGCTTAAATGCATATTGGGATTATTATAGATTTTAAAAATAATTTATGAAAACAGGAGACCCAATTATAAAATAGGGTCTTTTGTAATATGGTAATTGCTTATGAAATTAAAATTATGTATCATTGGATTCTTCTTTTGTTTGATTGCTACAATTGGTCTGGTCACTATTAGTGATACCGAAATCCCCATACCTTTACCAATTGATGGTGCTTTCTCTATTCAAGGGAAAAGTAATCTTTCTAATAACGAAATATATGAAATGGTTCGTGACTTATCAAAAACGGAAAAGGTTACCATTTACAAGCCAATCGTTCAGAGTTCGGGTCAGTTGAAGTATGTAAATTTTGATGATGTAAATAATGAACAATTAAAGTCAGCACCAATAATAGGGATGTATTATACCCTTGGGAAAATGGATGTAGATAGTTTGAAACCACTTACGATGACGGGGCTGCAAACAGTCTATATGGCTTATCCTTGGTATATAGGAGGAATATTACAATTCACTGGAACTTTAAGAATACTGTTAATGGGTTCAATTTATTTAACTTTATTAGTTGTTTTATTTGTTGTTAGGACGAGGCAGATCAAAGAAGGAGTGATACGACGTTCTTTGGGCTTGCCTATATACGACTTAAGAAGAGAGTATGGCATTTCTCTTATTTTTGAACTGATTATGATGGCTTTATTGATGATTTCTTACAGTTCTTTTTTGGGTAATGGTTTCTTCACCTATAGTTCTAAGTTATTTTTCTCTCTGCTTTTAACGAATTTTATACTATTTCAAATCATTGATCTTATTACTTTTGTTTTATTTTGGTTGACGATTCAGATTGAAAAGCCCATTGAAATTATTAAAAACAAGGCAAAAAACAAGCTTATTTTTGTCGTATGGCTTGCTATTATTTCGATTATCATCCTTGTCTCAGGAGTTTTTTTACAAGAAACAAAGAGTAGTCAATCTAGTATTAACATACAGATACAGAATTTAGTACCATGGGATACAGTAAAAGACTGGAGAAGGATTGAGTTCCTTGGAATTGAAAGTAACTCTACTAAAAATAGAGAAGTTAATGATTCAGATGGTCAGTATCTACAGATAGTTGCTGCCTTAAAAAACTTAGATTTCTTATATATAGAACGGTCTTCAGCATATGTTCCAGATTTCATGAAAACTTCACATGTTATAGAAAATTTTTCTAAACAATTAGAAAATGACGGGATAACGAATCCAGAAATAAATAAAGAGTTAATTTATATCAACCAAACAGGTGCTAACCTACAAAATAAAGTGAATGGAACAAACTATCATCTTTTAGATAATAAGATAGCAACCATCTATATTCCTGAGAAGTGGAAAGAAAACCAGAAATCTATTGAGAATACAGTTGTAGCAGAACAATTTATTGGAACAAACTATACAAGAGAACAGCTGGCAGTACAAATAATTCCTGATGGGGAAAAAATTTTTTATTTTAATGAGGATGCTGATACTAATCTTAAAATGAAAGATATTTTACCGCTGGCAAATGTAGCAGATAGCAAAGATAACATTGTTGTTGTGTTAGATACAGACAAAATGATGGAAAATAATAAGTTTACTTTGGCTAGTAATATAACTAATAAGTCTCTTTTTAGTCCTGAAGCGGTAAAAAAAATAAATGAGATGACTGTCCCGTTGAATTTCTCAATGAATCCAGTAGATGTTTACCAAATTGTGAAATTAAAGATTCAATCCTTAGAGCATCAAATTTTACTTTCACAAATCTTGCAGAAGATAATTTACAGTATTGTCTTTATACTTATTTATCAATATGTCCAACTTTTTATTACTCTAAAACAGAATGAATATGTGAAAAAAATCACTTTGGGTCTGTCAAAAACATATATAGCAATTTCAAGTCTCAAATATTTTATGATGACTATTACAATGGTTATTCTATTTACATTTCTTGTGACAGGGCAAATAGAGTTGCTATATATTGGAGCGGCTTCTCTGCTAGTTTTGATGTTGTCAATCATAATGAGTTTTAGAAAATTATCTGAAAGCTATACTAAAATTTTAAAAGGAGATGAATCATGACAATTGATCTTTTGAACGTTTCAAAAAGTTTCGGCTCAAAGAAGATCTTTACAGACTTAAATTTAATATTTGAATCTGGAAAAAGCTATGCATTGATTGGAGGTTCTGGCTCCGGCAAAAGTACCCTTCTTAATATTATAGGAAGATTAGAAAAAATTGACAGTGGGAATGTTTTAGTTGATAAACAAGATATTTGGAAGATAAAAGAAAGAACTTTTTTTAAAAATACTGTTGGATATGTATTTCAGAATTATTCTTTAATAGATAACAAAACAGTATATGATAATCTGAGCCTTATCACTAAAGACAAAAAAACAATAACTGACGTACTTGAAAAAGTAGGACTGTCAAGTGACTATTTACATCAAAAAATATATGAATTGTCTGGAGGGCAGGCTCAACGTGTAGCTATTGCCAGAATGTTAATGAAACCACGTAAAATTATCTTAGCAGATGAACCTACAGGAGCTTTAGATGGTGAGATTGGAAAAGAAATTATTCGTTTACTATTGAATGAAACAACTGAAGATAAATATGTCATTATAGCGACACATGATCCAGCTGTCTATAACGAAGTTGATGTGATAATTGACATGAAAGATATAGGGTATAAGGTATGAAAAAGAAAATTTATATTGCTTTGATCTTTGTAACTGGGGTACTCGCCATTTTCTTTTTTGGAAAACAAATGATTACAAAAGAAAATATCAATAAGCCAACGGTAGAGTTAACAATCTATACGCTTTCTTCTAGTGATACAGAAAAATGGAATAATACTCAATCATTTTCA
>NZ_VMMS01000138.1:0-514 GCF_013277315.1 Streptococcus sp. 2106 | reverse complement strand
TGTAAAGCCGCAGCATGAGCACCGTCTTATTATCCAAGTCAATCATTCTAACGTTTGATTTTGTTTTAGGGGTAGTGACTTCTTTTTCACAGTTTAGAGTCTTATTTACGTCTAGTGTACCGTTTTGTAAGTCAATATCAGACCATTTGAGGGCTAAACATTCACGAATGCGCAAACCAGTCGCTAAAAGCGTCTTATACAGCACTGTATCGTAGAAATTTTTGTAAGTATTAGGCAACCGATCCAGATAATTTAAGAATTTTTTTAAGTTATCATCATCCAGATATTTTAGTTTTTGCCCTTCTTTTGGTTTGCGACGTGGGACGATAATATCACGGGCAGGATTAAAAGGGATAACTTGCAAGGATACGGCGTATTTAAGTATGCGTTTATTTAACGAGTTAAGTTGCGGATATTCTTGGTAGCCTTTTCCTAGTTGATTGTACTCTTTTGCCCATTGATTAACTTGCTTTTGAATAACTGGGGGTGTTAGCTTATCTAGTTTGTAGTCTCC
>NZ_VMMS01000137.1:0-4343 GCF_013277315.1 Streptococcus sp. 2106 | reverse complement strand
AGCAGTGCTTTGAGCAGCCCGCTGCTAGTTTCCTAGTTTGTTTTTTGATTTTCATTGAGTATTATTCGCTTTTTACCGGTTTGACATAGTTTTCAATTGGGTAGTTTTCAGGGTTCAAAGTCAACTCCTTGCCTTTGACCAATTGAGCTAGGTGGTAACCAATAATAGGACCAGTTGTGAGGCCTGATGAACCTAGTCCACTAGCAGCGTAGACACCTGCCAATTCTGGCACTTGCCCAAAGAAAGGAGAGAAATCACTAGTATAGGCACGGATTCCCACACGCTCAGCCCTTGAAGTCGCTCTAGCTAAAACTGGATAGTGAGGTAAGGCTGCCTCCTCCATTTGCTGGAGCAAGATTTCATCTACCGTCAAATCAAATCCCATATCATTTTCATGGGTAGCACCTAGGGACAATTTACCACCTGCAAAAGGAATCAAATCCCATTCCCCTTCTGGCATGACAACAGGGTAAAATTCCATGTCTTGGGCCAGCTGATAATCTCGGAGCTGTCCTTTCTGAGGACGGACATCCACAGCATAACCCAAGGGTTCTAACATATCCCCCAACCAAGCTCCCGTCGCCAAAATAACCTGCTCAAACTCCTCTTCACCAATCTGGTAGCCTGATGCTAACGGTGTCAGAGTCACTTTTTCTTTGACCAGCTTGACATGACTTGATTCCAGCAAATGAGTCACTAAAAGTTGGCCATCTACTCTCGCTCCACCAGAAGCATAGAGCAGACGGTCAAATCCCTGCAAACCAGGGAATAATTCATTAGATGATGCTTGGTCCAGAATGGCTAATTGCCCTATCAAGGGAGATTCTTCTCTGCGCTGGAGGGCTAATTCATAGAGTTCTTCCAACTTGGATTCATCCTTTTTCAGGAGAAAGACTCCCGAACGATGGTAAAAGTCGATTTCTTGCCCTGATTTCTCTAAATCAGCTAATAAATCCACATAAAAATCAGCCCCCAAGCGCGCCATTTTGTACCAAGCTTTATTGCGGCGTTTGGAAAACCAAGGACTGATAATTCCTGCTGCAGCCTTGGTAGCCTGACCTTGTCCATGGTCAAAGACGGTTACCTCTAGGTCACTTTCTTTCGAGAGGTGGTAGGCAGCTGTTGCCCCCACAATTCCTGCTCCAATAATGGCAACTTTTTTCATTGTTATAATTTATTCCTTTTGTTTCACTCAAGGCACAACACAGAATAAAAATGTTTTGTGCCCTTTATTTTGTTTTATACTAGACCTCCATACTATCTTATTCTTTCCAATAATTATCTATCTAAGAGATTATCCTATTCTTAATTGTCAATAAGTTCACCCAGTCCTCTGGAAGACCGTAGTGTCTCAAATCAACTTGTTCTCTACTTCCTTCTTCTAGTAAATTTTGTATTTTTTATTCCAAAAATTCTGGGTTTCTAGGGACATGGACAAAATAAGATGTCTCATTGCTATAAAATAAATAATGTCTTATCATCATTCTCTGAGTTTGTCTCCAATAACTCCTTATCAGAATGATGAAGAGCAGGTAAGGTATGGTGTAAGCGTTCATATAATCTGCCATTATATGAGCATATATTTCTAAGATATCGAAGTGCATTACACCAGGACAATAAGATTTTAGCTGGAATTTTATCATCCTTATACAAGAGCAAACTAATATAAGCAGCAACCTTATTTCGATAACCTGGTTGTAAGGCGACAAGAAATGATGATATATTTCCAAATGTCATTAAACGAAAAACAGTCCAAGGCAACACAACACCATATTGTCTAATCTGATTCTTTACTATGGAATCATCTTGTTTTTCAAAAATAAACCGCGATAAATGATACTTTGTTTTCAAGACAGTATCCTGACGTTTAGGGTTATCCTTGCAGTATTTAGATTGTTCAGAAAAATATAAATCATCGTCTTCAAAAATATAAATAGTTTTTTGGTATCCAAGCGTCAGAGCATCAGCGGTACTCTTTTTCAAAAAGACTTCAATTCTCTCCAATATTTCTTGAAGGAAATTTCTAAGGTAACTATCAAATAAGTAGGCTTACTTAGCTAAAATATACTGACGATTAACCAATTTACCATAAATCTACGCAATCCTTTTTATAAAATTCATCATCAACATTATATGAAAAATCCCAATGAGATTTATCTTTCATATGTTGATACAATTCTTCTTCTGTCAGTGCAGGTTCAATCGCCATTTTTAACGTAGTAAGTGCTAACACAGGATTATAAACTAATCGTATTTTATCAACTATATCAATATTTCAAGGAATATATTCCTTGAAATTTGTTAATTCAAATATGGCAACATTCATTCTAACAGTCTCCACTATATGAAAAAAGGTCACCTAGTTATACATTGCTGCACCTTTGATGACCTCTAATCTACCTAGATTATACCACAATAATCCCTATTAATCAATAGAAATATTTTTTAAGTGTAGTATATTGAGCCTAGAATAGTAGGCTACGGATTCTAAAATATTTCTAGAAATTAATTTGACTTTCTCAATCTCTTTGTTCATATCTTATTTCAATCTACTATATATGATATACGTATGGTTGGTTATGGAGAGCACAATCATCTGACAAAACCAAGAGATAGAGAGCGCTTACATCGACTCCTAAAGAAAGATGGATAGAAAGACGCTTTTCAACTTCTTTCTATCCATTACTTCCTTCAAGAGTCCACACCAGCAATTTTCAGTTCCATTTCATGAACTATCTTACTTGTTTCGTGTTTCTTCTTTATCTTACTCTACCATCAAAGACTTCTACTTGTACTAGAGGAGGAAACACTCCCATTTAAAAGACGGTGTCCTGTTCCCAGAACCACTTCCCCACTAGAAGCTGGTATATTCCCACTACAGGTTTGCGACTAACTTTTCCTATCGTCATTATCCAGCAATGTAGTAACTTCTATGGTCACCTGCGATATTTCAACATGTCGCTTATCTTAGCTGAGCAAGAATCGCTTTGAGTTTCTCAATCAACTCGTCTTCTGTGTGGTCAGACTCTTTCTCATTGGCTAGGAAAGCAACTGCTTGAGCGAGAGCTTCTCGTGCTTGGTCGAGAACTTTCGTATCCACATTTGTAGAATCCAATTCTGCTTCAAGCTTGCTTAGTTCCTTGACCAATTTCTTGAGTTCTGACTCTTTCTTACGACGCGCGATGAGGAAGAGAAGGAGCCCAAGAAGGGCAAGTAGACTGCCAATTATTACTACATATGAAAATTCAGTAGTTGTCTGACTATCGTCTTTCATCTGATCTTTTTCTTGATTTTGCTGGTCTTCTTTCACACCTTTTAAGGAGTCTATTACCTCTCTCACTCTTCTAACAATATCACGCAAATCGGACTCTGTCAAACTTTCGTCATTAAGAGCTTGTTTAATCTCTGTAAGAAGAGCTTTAGCTGACTCAAGCGTTGTACTATCTATATCATCCAAATCTTTCAAACGACTTTCCAATCCTTCAACCAATCGAGCAAGCTCAGACTTGTCAACAGGACGAGTCTCGTTAGGAGTCACTGTAGTTCCTGAATTGTTTGGAGTGCTTGTAGAAACTGGCGTTTCTTGAGTCGAAGTGCTTGCTTGTGCCTGTCCAACAGTAGACGATGGAGTAGTAAGGGTCGTATTGCTACTATTGTCAATTGTCACACCAGGGGCTGGAGTATTGCCTCTGTTATCTGGTGTCACACTGTTGCTATTGCTGCCAGCAGGGTTGGTAGTAGCTCCATTGTTGGTGTTGCCACTGTTGCTAGTATCAGTACTATTATTACCAGATTTTTTCTCTACGGTTTCTGTCGATGGAATTTCTTTAGTTGTTCCATCTGGTAATGTGACAGTTACGTCTCCATTGTCTTTTACAACTACGTTGGTGGCTGTTGGGTTAGCTTTCGAAACGGCTTCTTTAACTTTGGCTTTTTCGGCTTCTGTTAAATGCGCTGGGTCTGCTACTGGCGTTACCTCTACCTTAGATTTCTCTACGGTTTCTGTCGATGGAATTTCTTTAGTTGTTCCATCTGGTAATGTGACAGTTACGTCTCCATTGTCTTTTACAACTACGTTGGTGGCTGTTGGGTTAGCTTTCGAAACGGCTTCTTTAACTTTGGCTTTTTCGGCTTCTGTTAAATGCGCTGGGTCTGCTACTGGTGTTACTACCAGAGCTGTCTTGGCTGCTTTGTCGACTAACTGCTCTTTCGCTTTGTCTAACTTACCTTGCGCTTCTGTTACTTTTTCTTGCGCTTCTTGAACTTCAGCTGCTGTCGCATTGTCACCTTTAGCTAATACTGCTTTGGCTGCTTCCTTCGCTGCTGCAACATCTGCTTCTGCT
>NZ_VMMS01000136.1:0-1020 GCF_013277315.1 Streptococcus sp. 2106 | reverse complement strand
CTCTTATTATGGGAAGTTACCGAGAAATTGGATGCTTTCAACTCTAGATAGTGTCTCCAATCTCTACACTGGAAATAGTATTAACGCTACTGAAAAGAAAAAATATTTTTCTGGAGTAGATGGGTTTAATTATATCGCAACCAAGGATGTCAATTTTGATAGCACTATTAATTATGATAACGGCATTAGAATTCCCGATAGATATTTATCAAAATTCAAAATTAGCTATTTCAATTCTGTATTGCTGTGCTTAGAAGGTGGTAGTGCTGGACGTAAAATAGGTTTATTGGAACAAGATGTTTGTTTTGGTAATAAATTATGTAGCCTATCCTTTTATTATGGAGAAAATAAATGGCTCTACTATTTTCTTCAAAGCCCACAATTTCTCAGTGATTTTCAGGAGAGTAAATCTGGAATAATTGGAGGTGTTAGTAAAAATAACTTGGGGAACATATTGATTCCTGTATTACCTAGAAATGAACAAATGCGTATTACTCAGGAAATTGACTTACTTTTTCAAAAAGTTTCTCAGCTTTAGTAATTATTAATTTTTGTGTACGTATACCTGGAAAATTAATTATAGTTTGAGAAAATCTAGTTTTGTTTAATATAGGAATGGTGGTAGATGATGTATTGTTCTTGAATTGTTTTTGCATAAAATCAGACTGTATAGCTAAAAGTAAAAATTTTGAGTTGACAAAATTAAATACTTCTATGCCATGCATTTGTTGATTGAACGCTCCATCAACACGAACAATCCCAGCAATTCCAATATTTCCAATACCATTTATTAAAATAGAACCTGCTTTTATTTTTCTGGATTTTGTATTTCCTAGAACCGATAAATATTCAGTTGCATTGTATAGTTCTCCTTGTAATAAATCAGCAGGTTTATAGAATGGTATTTCGCCACCGTAGTTTTCAGGGCTATTTTTAGATGGCGTGTTACCAGTACTAATTATTCCTATATAATTTAATGTTGTCTGTACCCAATTCATAGGTATATTCCCATAATAAGAG
>NZ_VMMS01000135.1:0-1468 GCF_013277315.1 Streptococcus sp. 2106 | reverse complement strand
TTCCCATAATAAGAGCCATAATCACAAAAAAATAGCAGATAGTCAATTTGACCACCTGTTATTTTTTACCAATTAACAATTTTATCTACAATATTTTGTTGTTCGGTAGCTGTTTTTCTTAGATAAATTCGAGTAGTTTCTATACTTTCATGTCCCATCAAATCTGCTAGCAAAGCAATATCGTTATACTTCGCTAAAAAATTCTTAGCAAATAAATGTCTAAAAGAATGAGGATAGACTACTTTAGAATTCATTTTGTATTTATCTGCATAATTTTTTAACTGTTGAGCAACTCCTCTTGCTGTAATTGGTTCGTTAAATTTATTCAAAAACAAATAACCACTTCGGCGATTTTCTGATTCTAACCAACTAAGACAACTATTTCTTAATTTTTTAGGAATGTACAGTCTACGAATTTTACCACCTTTTGAGTAAATGTCAAAATAACCGATTTCTACATGCTCTACTTTTAGTTTAATAAGCTCACTGACACGAGCCCCAGTTGCACCTAAAAACCAAACGACAAAATGCCATTTTAAAATACTATCTTTTTTCAAACTACGTTTAAGAAAAAGGTAATCAGCATGGCTAATGACATCTTCTAAAAACGGTTTTTGCTGTACTTTGACAAATTTTAATTTCAAATCATCATGACCAATAAAGGCCAGATATTTATTTACTCCTTGTAGTCGCAAATTGACAGTTTTAGGTTTAAAATTGTCTAATAAATATCCCTTGTATTCAAATAAATCTTCCATTTTGAGTTCGTAATTCTCCAAGAAAAATCGAACACCATAAAGGTACGAACGCACAGTATTTTCAGCTAAACCATCTTTCTTCAAATATAATTCAAAATCTTTCAACGTAAAACTCCTATCTTATGTTTGATAGAAATTCCACCGCACGTAAAACTATTATACTAAATTAGTGCGTCAATATGGGCGAAAGATTGTTCGATTTTTTCAACGATTCTAGTTTGTTCGGATAGTGGGGGGAGAGGGATGAGGAAATTCTGTATATCTGTTAGGGAAATGTTATCATTTGTTGAATTTTTTTGTTTTTGAATAAGATTATAAATTCTTGGTGTATTTAAAAAATGATAAATGAAGTTATATTTAATATAGTAGGAGCGAATATTGGCTACACGCTGATTTAAGAACATTCTTTCAGGTAATGTTTGCAAGATTGTGTTTTTTCCAACGGTACCCCCTGTCATCGCCAGCAAAATATCATTTTGGTAGATTTCAAATTTATTAAATTTCTCTTGATATTTTTGTCGTACTATATTTTTATTGATTAAGCCATTTTCATCAAAGTCAGATATTCTAACAATCCTTATTCCCTCATTTGAATATTCTGAGGATTTAAAAGAATAACCAGAGAAAATATTAGCAACAACATTTAATTTAACAAACATCCAACTTTCAGGAATATCATAAGGCACTTCCTCATAATAAGAGTTATCATC
>NZ_VMMS01000134.1:0-4334 GCF_013277315.1 Streptococcus sp. 2106 | reverse complement strand
ATTCTCGGCTTGACCACGTCCACGATAAAGCTGAAACTGGTCTTGGCTTGTTCCACTCGTCATATTTGTAACGAGAGAAATAACATCGTAGAACAAGTTCCCTTCTTTTCGTTCAGAGAACTGGCAGACACGACGCTTGTGCGACCAAGATCCTGCTTGATAGAGAGTTTCTGAGTAGGCGGAGTGGGGCAAGATGGTTAAGTCCTCATCCTGTGGGCAAGGGAGGGAAAGGTCTCCAAGACGGCTCAGAACAGTATTTTTCTTGAGTTTTATGAGGTAGTATTGCCCTGTTTTTTCAATTAAATCGTATAATTTTGGGGTCGCAAAGCTACTATCCATTCGAAAGAGAAGTTGATTAAACCGTTCTAAAACAGGTGTGATAAAACTGTCTGCCTCTTCAGAACAATAACGATTACCAGGACGAAGCTGGGCATTGAAACAATAACCTGTCTTCCCCTCGAAAGCATAAAGAGGATGATAGCCATGAGCACGATAGTGGGCGTTATAAGCAACACCTTCTTGCTTGCCATAAGTTGTGAAATGGGTAGAATCGATATCTACAATGAGTTGGTTTAGCTGGTGAAACTGTAAAAAGAATTCGACCAATTCAAGGTTGAGGCATCGCAAACTATGGACTGTTTCCTCGTCAGTTCTGGAAAGAAAACGGGATAAGGTTGGCTGTGAAGCAAGCTGCCCTCCTTCCAACAATTTTGGAAAGTAGGCATCAGCTGACAATTCTTTACAAGCATAGTCCGTTCCATAGCCTGTTAACAGTTGAAAGAGGAACTGGACAAGAATATCTGAATCCGAATAACGACAGTAGCGGCGTTGGTCATTCGTTACTAAATACTTAGAAATCCGCTCTTTTAGTTTCAACTGGGAAAAAAGTTCCTGAAAAAAGATAAGACCACCATACTGGGTTAAATGACCTCCATCGAAAGATAGTTGGTAAAAAGACTTGTTTTGGAAGTGATGATTTGGTAAACTGTTCATGTGAGTTTCCTTTCTTTTTGTGTTTTTTTCTACACTTATACCATAAAGGGGAAACTCTTTTTTGTCTAGTAAAAAACACCCATTGGGTGAAAAAAGAAACCATCCAGGATCTAAGCTAAGGCAAGGATTCTGGAGGGTTTTTAGATTAGGGGTGAATAATTGGGGTTTAACTTACTATTCACTCAAATCATATTCATACTCAATTTGGCTGATATCACCAGCTGCGAAGGCTTCACGCGCTTGAACAAGCGCTTTTGGACGAAGGAAGGAACCAACATGATCTACTCGGAAAGGTGCGTGTGTATGTGTCATCTTTTTCTCCAATTCTATTTCTAAGGTAAAATTGCTAAAGCACGAACAGGCGAACCAGTCGCTTGATTCCAGTTAGGGAAACTGATACTAATCAGGGCACTTGTAGCAGGCACTTGATTTAGGTTGGCTAATACTTCTACCTGATAAATATCCTGCTCCAAGAGATAGTATTCATTGAGAAGCCCATGCTCAGCAGCAGGAATGCCTGCATCAGTGTCAAAAGTCTCATGACCGACGGCCTTGACCTGACGTTCATGAATCAAAAATTCTAAGGCTTCTCGGCTCCATCCAGGACTCTGTTGCACCCCATTTTCATCAAGATTACGCATAGCATCTTGATCAGGCCAACGTTTGGACCAATCTGTCCGAAAAGCTACAAAAGACTCTGGCAGGATTTGTCCATGTTCCGCTTCAAAGTCCAAGATATCTTGCTTCGTCAAAATATAGTTTGGATTTTCAGCTACTGCCGCCGACTTATCGATAACAAAAAGAGGCAAAAGCAAGTCCTTGAGGTCAATCTCCTCCAACCAACGACCACCTTCAACAAAGTGAATCGGAGCATCAATGTGGGTACCGTACTGACCAACCACGGAAAACTGTTGCACATGGAATCCATCCTTCAAAGTGAATAAATCCTTCTTTTCCAAGGCTGGAAGAGCTGGGAAATGCGGGCTATTTTCATCAATACGATGGCTTAGATTGACCCATTTCTTTGATTTTAACGTTTCATAAAGCGATAATAAATCAGACATGACAGAACCTCCTTGATAGAAACATAGTTTCAAACTATATCAGTTGTAATAGATGCTTCTATTATACCAGCAAAGGATTCCCTAAACAAGCATTTATCGATTATATCGCATTACTCTTTTCTTGAGGTATATATAGTTTTAAACTATACCTTTCGACTGCCACACTATTTGTTACCTATGTTTAAAAATAAAGTTGACAATCTGTCAAAATCCATTATAATAATTACCATAAAAACAAAAAGAGGTTGACAATCTTGAAAAAATCATACACCTTAGTTCTTCCAGCTATCGGGGCTGCCTTGATTGCTGTGCTGGCTCAGATTACCCTTCCCCTTGGTCCTGTTCCCTTCACATTGCAAAATTTAGCGATTGGGCTAATTGCTACTATCTTTCGTCCTCGTGAAGCTCTTCTATCTGTAGGCCTCTACCTCCTTTTGGGTGGAATCGGTCTTCCTGTCTTTGCTGGGGGAAGTGCTGGTTTTCATGTCCTGGTCGGACCAAGTGCAGGCTACCTCTGGTTTGATTTGCTTTATGCCGGAGTGACCGCCTATCTGACCCATCCCAAAACCAGTCCCCCTAAAATTTTTCTGGCCAATCTACTAGGAGATAGTCTTGTTTTTGTCGGTGGCATCCTGGGACTACATCTCTTATCGGGTATGCCTCTAGCACAAGCTACTACAGTCGGTGTCCTACCATTTATACTCCCTGACCTTGGAAAACTAGTAGCCATCACCCTACTTAGCCAACCTATTTTTAGAAGTTTGAAAGGACAAGGCTATTTTCAACAATAATAAAAAGAGGCTGGAACAAAATTCCGACCCCAAATATAAAAAAACGAACAAAACTATTTTTCTGGTAATCAGAATTTTGTTTTGTTCGCTTTTTTATTCAATTATAGATTTGAATAGCTTAATAGTTAAGGTTTTAAAAATTGAAATCTTTTTATACACGATTGTTTAAAAAGTTATCGCTACATCATTTTCAGTAACATGATAACTAAGCTCCTTAACATTGATATCAGCCATTGCCCTCATCCAGGAAATTGCGGATGAAGTTTGGGGCTAATACTCTTCGAAAATCTCTTTAAACTTTGTCAGCGTCGCCTTGCCGTACGCCAGTACTGCCTTCGGCTATCTTCCTTGTTTGCTTTTTGATTTTCATTAAGTATTACGTACCATTTCTCGTACATATCTAGTGAAAAGAGAAGCAGATAGAAATTGTGAACTGACTGAAAATAAATTGAGTTCATAGATTCCCCAAATCTCGGTAGAAAACAAATAATCATGAAGGACTTTCCCTTCCTCTGCCGTTAACTCTACCGTATCATCCATGCTCTTCATATAAGACTTGATCATAATGGCATTTAAAATATGTTTCTGTTTGTTTTGAGAATGGACATGCTTTTGATACTCCTTGCGATACAAGTCCTCAAGAGGAGCTATATTCTTTGGATCCAAGACATCTATGATTTCTTTTCTCAACTCAGAATCTGTATCGTACTGAAAACCTCTCGCCAGAAAGAGAATTTCCTCTACACTGGCAGATATATTTCCCAAGGCAAATAGAAACTTTTCCACCGAAAGCTCACTCTGACCTGTTTCAAAGCGGGACAACATAGACGGCGAAAATTGTCCCCCGGTTGCTTGTCTCAGTGAGATATTTCTTGACTCTCGTAATTGTCTAAAGACTTTTCCAATCTGCTCCATAGACTTCCCCTTGATTCCGTATTTTCTTCATTTTATCATATTTTTCAGAAAATTCATCAAAAGCTTGCCAAATTGTCAGAGTTATGAGAAAATAGGGGATATTTATCATGTGGAGGGACTGTAATGAGAGAGGATATCAAAATCAATGACCGTGCTTTGGCCTTGCAAGATCAAATTATCGAAAAACTAGAGAAGGTTTTTGATACAGATGTGGAATTGGATGTTTACAATCTAGGGCTAATCTATGAAATCAATCTGGACGAAACAGGTCTCTGCAAGATTGTCATGACCTTCACTGACACCGCCTGTGATTGTGCCGAAAGCCTGCCTATTGAAATCGTTGCAGGTCTGAAACAAATCGAGGGGATCGAAGATGTCAAGGTTGAAGTTACCTGGTCGCCTGCTTGGAAAATCACACGAATCAGTCGCTATGGCCGTATTGCCCTTGGACTACCACCTCGTTAATCAGACCAATCACTTTTAAAGATGAAAAAAGCAAGCCGAAAATGGCTTGCTTTTTGATACTCAATGAAAATCAAAGGGCAAACTAGAAAACTAGCCGCAGGTTGCT
>NZ_VMMS01000132.1:0-7603 GCF_013277315.1 Streptococcus sp. 2106 | reverse complement strand
GATTTTAGTCCAGTATAAAGTGAGACAAGTAGAAACGGAAGAAGCTATATACTTCATAACTGTGAAAGAAGTATCATCTTCAGAAGAAGTATTTTCAAACATCATTGCAAATGGAGCTGCTACGGGGTTCGGAGTTCGTGAAGAAGAAGTGAAGAAATTCAATAATGGTTTAGGAGACACCATAGAGGACTCTAAGCATAATAAACTAATTGAAATAGAATTTTTTACTTTTTCTGATGATGGCGCGGGATTTGTGGTAGCAAACTTTGACTACGGTAAAGAAGAGTTGAATTCTCAGAAAAAAGATATAAAAGAATTATATAAAAAAATATATGAATCTTTTAAAGAAAAGAATAAATGATTGTATTATAATCCTTGTATTTTGCTATGGTTTGTTAATTGATTTTTGCATATCTTACTTCAACATACTATAAAATAAAACATAAGAAAACGAGTATCTCCAACTACGGAAATACTCGCTTTTTGATATTTAGAAGTGTTTTTTGCTTTGCTTCTTTTGTTTCGATTAACGCATGGTTACAAATTCTTCAGATGAAGTTGGGTGAATCGCTACAGTTGCGTCAAAGTCAGCCTTGGTTGCTCCCATTTTGATAGCAACGGCAAATCCCTGAATCATTTCATCAACGCCGTAGCCAATTCCATGAAGTCCGACAACTTTTTCTTCTGAACCAGCTGTTATGAGTTTGAAACGGGATTCTTGACGGTTGCGAGTGCAAGCAGAGTACATAGATGCAAAGCTTGATTTGTAAACCTTGATTTGGTCTTGACCGTATTCTTTAATAGCTTGCTCTTCTGTCAAACCAACAGTTCCGATAGCAGGGTGTGAAAAGACAACAGTTGGAATAGTTGAGTAATCCATTTTTGCAGTAGTTTTTCCGTTAAAGAGACGTTCAGATAAAGTACGTCCAGCCTTGATAGCAACTGGAGTCAGTTCTTTTTCACCTGTTACATCACCTAGAGCATAGATTCCCTCAACAACAGTATTTTGGTATTCATCCACTTGGATAAAGCCACGTTCGTTCAGAGTGACTCCAGCTTTTTCAAGTTGCAATCCCTTAACGTTTGGACGGCGGCCTGTAGCCCAGATAACTTGGCTAGCTGTGTGACTAGTACCATCTTCGAAATGAATGGTAATGCCGTCAGCAGTTTTTTCTAACTTGGCAGGGACTTTGTGAGTATGAAGTGGTAAGTTTGTTCTTTCCATTTCCTTGACCAAACCTTCAACGATGTAGGAATCAAAACCACGTAAAGGACGATCGCGGCGAACAAAGAGGTCTGTCTTGACACCAAAAGTGTGGAGTACGCCAGCCAATTCAACGGCAATATAACCCGCGCCTAGAATAGCAACTGACTCTGGAAGTTCTTCCCAGGCAAATACATCATCAGAAGAGCCACCTAGCTCAGCACCAGGAATATTAGGAATACTTGGATGGGCACCAGTAGCAATCACGATATGTTTAGCACGAATCAGTTCACCATTTACGCTGACAGTATGAGAATCTACAAATTCAGCATGACCTTCAATCAAGTCTACACCGTTGCGTTTAAAACTACCATCATAAGAAGAACGAGCACGATCAATGTAGGCTTCACGATTGCGACGTAGGGTTGCAAAGTCAAAGTTAAGATCAGTAGTCTTAAGACCGTAGTCTTCTCCAAATTGATGGAAAGTCTCAGCGATTTGCGCCCCGTACCACATGATTTTTTTAGGAACGCAGCCGACGTTGACGCAAGTTCCACCTAGTTTCTTTTCTTCAATAACGGCCGCTTTGGCTCCATGTTCACCAGCACGGTTCATGGTGGCAATTCCTCCGCTACCTCCACCGATAGCGATGATATCGTATTCTCTCATTGAAAACTCCTTTGTACTCTTTTAAATAGTAGAGTGTCATTTTTTGATAGTCATATTCTATCTTTTTTTTGATGTGATTGCAAAAATCTGCTACGCACAAAAAATTGCAAAAAAGCTTGCCAAATAAGTCAAGATAGTGTATCATATAACTAGTACAGAAAAAGGAGGATTTCCGAACGATTGTTTAATCCTGAACTGTCATTATTTCCATCTGAACTGCATTGTTTGCTGGAGGGAAATTTGGTATAATAGCAAAGTATTGTAAAAAAGAAAAGGAGTTTCATTATGAAGAAAAAGAATGGTAAAGCTAAAAAGTGGCAACTGTATGCAGCCATCGGTGCTGCGAGTGTAGTTGTATTGGGGGCTGGGGGCATCTTGCTCTTTAGACAACCCTCGCAAACTGATGTTAAGGATGAAACGCCACATCTAGTAGTGGCAAAAGAGGGAACTGTTGCTTCGTCGGTTTTATTATCAGGAACAGTAACGGCAAAAAATGAACAATACGTTTATTTTGATGCTAGCAAGGGAGATTTAGATGAAATCCTTGTTTCTGTGGGGGATAAGGTCAGCGAAGGGCAGGCTTTAGTCAAGTACAGTAGTTCAGAAGCGCAGGCGGCCTATGATTCAGCGAGTCGAGCAGTAGCTAAGGCAGATCGTCATATCAATGAACTCAATCAAGCACGAAATGAAGCCGCTTCAGCTCCGGCTCCTCAAGCCTCTGCGCCAGCAGGAGGAGAAGATGCAACGGTGCAAAGTCCAACTCTAGTGGCTGGAAATTCTGTTGCTTCTATTGACGCTCAATTGGGTGATGCCCGTGATGCGCGTGCAGATGCTGCAGCGCAATTAAGCAAGGCTCAAAGTCAATTGGATGCAACAACTGTTCTCAGTACCCTAGAGGGAACTGTAGTCGAAGTCAATAGCAATGTTTCTAAATCTCCAACAGGGGCGAGTCAAGTTATGGTTCATATTGTCAGCAATGAAAATTTACAAGTCAAGGGAGAATTGTCTGAGTACAATCTAGCCAACCTTTCTGTAGGTCAAGAAGTAAGCTTTACTTCTAAAGTATATCCTGATAAAAAATGGACTGGGAAATTAAGCTATATTTCTGACTATCCTAAAAACAATGGTGAAGCAGCTAGTCCAGCAGCTGGGGCTAATACAGGTTCTAAATACCCTTATACTATTGATGTGACAGGCGAAGTTGGTGATTTGAAACAAGGTTTTTCTGTCAACATTGAGGTTAAAAGCAAAACCAAGGCTATTCTTGTTCCTGTCAGCAGTCTAGTAATGGATGATAGTAAAAATTATGTCTGGATTGTGGATGAACAACAAAAGGCTAAAAAAGTTGAGGTTTCATTGGGAAATGCTGACGCAGAAAATCAAGAAATCACTTCAGGTCTGACAAATGGAGTCAAGGTCATCAGTAATCCAACATCTTCCTTGGAAGAAGGAAAAGAGGTGAAGGCTGATGAAGCAACTAATTAGTCTAAAAAATATCTGCAGAAGTTACCGAAATGGTGACCAAGAACTGCAGGTTCTCAAAAATATCAACCTAGAAGTGAATGAGGGTGAGTTTGTTGCCATTATGGGACCATCTGGTTCTGGTAAGTCTACTCTCATGAATACGATTGGCATGTTGGATACACCAACCAGTGGAGAGTATTATCTTGAAGGCCAAGAAGTGGCTGGACTGGGTGAAAAACAATTAGCCAAGGTTCGTAACCAACAAATCGGTTTTGTCTTTCAGCAGTTCTTTCTTCTATCGAAGCTCAATGCTCTGCAAAATGTAGAATTGCCCTTGATTTACGCAGGAGTTTCGTCTTCAAAACGGCGCAAGTTGGCTGAGGAGTATTTAGACAAGGTTGAATTGACAGAACGTAGTCACCATTTGCCTTCGGAATTATCTGGTGGTCAAAAGCAACGTGTGGCTATTGCTCGTGCCTTGGTAAACAATCCTTCTATTATCCTAGCGGACGAACCGACAGGAGCCTTGGATACCAAAACAGGGAATCAAATTATGCAACTATTGGTTGACTTGAACAAAGAAGGAAAAACCATTATCATGGTAACGCATGAGCCTGAGATTGCTGCCTATGCTAAACGTCAGATTATCATTCGAGATGGAGTCATTTCATCTGACAGTGCTCAGTTAGGAAAGGAGGAAAACTAAGATGCAGAATCTGAAATTTGCCTTTTCATCTATCATGGCTCACAAGATGCGTTCTTTGCTTACCATGATTGGGATTATTATCGGTGTTTCATCAGTTGTTGTGATTATGGCTTTGGGAGATTCCCTATCTCGTCAAGTTAATAAAGATATGACCAAATCTCAGAAAAATATTAGCGTCTTCTTCTCTCCTAAAAAAAGTAAAGATGGGTCTTTTACTCAGAAACAATCAGCTTTTACGGTTTCTGGAAAGGAAGAGGAAATTCCTGTTGAACCGCCAAAACCGCAAGAATCCTGGGTCCAAGAGGCAGCCAAACTCAAGGGAGTGGATAGTTACTATGTAACCAATTCAACGAATGCCATCTTGACCTATCAAGATAAAAAGGTTGAGAATGCTAATTTGACAGGTGGAAACAGAACTTACATGGACGCTGTTAAGAATGAAATTATTGCAGGTCGTAGTCTGAGAGAGCAAGATTTCAAAGAGTTTGCAAGTGTCATTTTGCTAGATGAGGAATTGTCCATTAGTTTATTTGAATCTCCTCAAGAGGCTATTAACAAGGTTGTAGAAGTCAATGGATTTAGTTACCGGGTCATTGGGGTTTATACTAGTCCGGAGGCTAAAAAGTCAAAAATATATGGGTTTGGTGGCTTGCCTATTACTACCAATATCTCCCTTGCTGCGAATTTTAATGTAGATGAAATAGCTAGTATTGTTTTTCGAGTGAATGATACCAGTTTAACCCCAACTCTGGGTCCAGAACTGGCACGAAAAATGACAGAGCTTGCAGGCTTACAACAGGGAGAATACCAGGTGGCAGATGAGTCCGTTGTATTTGCAGAAATTCAACAATCGTTTAGTTTTATGACGACGATTATTAGTTCCATCGCAGGGATTTCTCTCTTTGTTGGAGGAACTGGTGTCATGAACATCATGCTGGTTTCGGTGACAGAGCGCACTCGTGAGATTGGTCTTCGTAAGGCTTTGGGCGCAACACGTGCCAATATTTTAATTCAGTTTTTGATTGAATCCATGATTTTGACCTTGTTAGGTGGCTTAATTGGCTTGACAATTGCAAGTGGTTTAACTGCCTTAGCAGGTTTGTTACTGCAAGGTTTAATAGAAGGTATAGAAGTTGGAGTATCAATCCCAGTTGCCCTATTTAGTCTTGCAGTTTCGGCTAGTGTGGGTATGATTTTTGGGGTCTTGCCAGCCAACAAGGCATCGAAACTTGATCCAATTGAAGCCCTTCGTTATGAATAAGATCAACAAGATGGACACTCGTCTATCTTGTTTTTGTATGGATTTCCCTATCGAAAATCCTTAAAAATGTGATATAATGAAGTGTTAGAAAAACAGGTTTCATTTGCCTGGAAAGGAAAAATTATGTCTGAAAAGAATTTTTATATTACAACGCCGATTTACTATCCATCTGGAAAACTGCATATCGGTTCTGCCTACACAACCATTGCTTGTGATGTCCTAGCACGTTACAAACGCCTGATGGGCTACGATGTCTTTTATTTGACAGGTCTTGATGAACATGGTCAGAAGATCCAGCAGAAAGCTGAAGAAGCTGGCATTACAC
This sequence comes from Streptococcus sp. 2106, assembly GCF_013277315.1. Classification (NCBI taxonomy): domain Bacteria; kingdom Bacillati; phylum Bacillota; class Bacilli; order Lactobacillales; family Streptococcaceae; genus Streptococcus; species Streptococcus sp. 2106. The sequence continues at coordinate 1,974 of NZ_VMMS01000132.1, read as the reverse complement.
CACAAGCCTATGTTGATGGGATGGCAGTTGGAGTCAAAGAACTCTGGAAATTACTAGATATCTCATACGATAAATTTATCCGTACAACTGATGACTACCATGAAAAAGTTGTCGCACAGGTCTTTGAACGCTTACTTGCTCAAGATGATATCTACTTGGGTGAATACTCTGGTTGGTATTCAGTATCAGACGAAGAATTCTTTACAGAAAGCCAACTGGCAGAAGTTTTCCGTGATGAAGCTGGAAATGTGACTGGTGGTATTGCTCCATCAGGTCACGAGGTTGAATGGGTATCCGAAGAATCATACTTCCTTCGCCTTAGCAAATACCAAGATCGTTTGGTCGAATTTTTCAAGTCCCATCCTGAATTTATCACTCCAGATGGTCGTCTGAATGAAATGCTTCGCAACTTCATCGAGCCAGGTTTAGAGGATTTGGCAGTTTCTCGTACAACCTTTACCTGGGGTGTCCCAGTCCCATCAAATCCTAAGCACGTTGTCTATGTTTGGATTGATGCCCTTCTTAACTATGCGACAGCTCTTGGCTACGGTCAAGACGAACATGGTAACTTTGACAAGTTCTGGAATGGAACAGTCTTCCATATGGTAGGAAAAGACATCCTTCGCTTCCACTCTATCTACTGGCCAATCCTTCTTATGATGTTGGATGTTAAATTACCTGATCGTTTGATTGCCCATGGTTGGTTTGTCATGAAAGACGGAAAAATGTCTAAGTCTAAAGGAAATGTCGTTTACCCTGAAATGTTGGTAGAGCGTTATGGGCTTGACCCACTTCGTTACTACCTCATGCGTAGCCTTCCAGTTGGTTCAGACGGAACCTTCACTCCTGAAGACTATGTCGGCCGTATCAACTATGAATTGGCCAATGACCTTGGGAACCTCCTTAACCGTACGGTCTCTATGATTAACAAGTACTTTGATGGGCAAATTCCAGCCTATGTAGAGGGTGTAACAGAGTTTGACAATGCTCTTGCTGAGGTTGCAGAGCAATCAATCGCCGATTACCATACACACATGGAAGCAGTTGACTATCCACGTGCACTTGAAGCAGTCTGGATCCTTATCTCTCGTACTAACAAATACATCGACGAGACAGCTCCATGGGTCTTGGCTAAGGATGAAGCACTCCGCGATCAATTGGCAAGTGTTATGAGCCACTTGGCAGCCAGCCTTCGTGTTGTAGCTCACTTGATTGAGCCATTTATGATGGAAACCAGTCGTGCAGTCTTGACTCAACTTGGCTTGGAAGAAGTAGCGAGCCTTGAAAACTTGAGCTTGGCTGACTTCCCGGCAGATGAGACTGTAGTTGCCAAAGGAACACCAATCTTCCCACGTTTGGATATGGAAGAAGAAATCGCCTATATCAAGGAACAAATGGAAGGTAACAAGCCAGCTGTCGAAAAAGAATGGAATCCAGACGAAGTCGAACTCAAACTCAACAAGGAAGAAATCAAGTTTGAAGACTTTGACAAGGTCGAAATCCGTGTTGCCGAAGTTAAAGAGGTGTCTAAAGTGGAAAGTTCTGATAAGTTGCTTCAATTCCGCTTGGATGCTGGTGATGGAGAAGATCGTCAAATTCTTTCTGGAATTGCAAAATACTATCCAAATGAACAAGAATTGGTCGGCAAGAAAGTTCAAATTGTTGCCAATCTCAAACCACGTAAAATGATGAAAAAATATGTCAGCCAAGGGATGATTCTCTCAGCTGAACATGATGGACAATTAACCCTTCTTACAGTTGATCCAGCTGTACCAAACGGAAGTGTGATTGGGTAACAATAGACAGGACTAGTTCAGGCTAGTTCTGTTTTTTTATTTATACTCAATGAAAATCAAAGAGCAAACTAGGAAACTAGCCGCAGGTTGCTCAAAACACTGCTTTGAGGTTGTAGATAGAACTGACGAAGTCAGCTCAAAACACTGCTTTGAGGTTGTAGATAGAACTGACGAAGTC
>NZ_VMMS01000131.1:0-3941 GCF_013277315.1 Streptococcus sp. 2106 | reverse complement strand
TGATTTTAGTCCAGTATTAATAGAAAATACGGCCAATAACCTAGCTTTTATCGCTGAGTTAGTGGAAAGCCGTCAACTGATTTATAAAAAACCTAGACATGAAGATTAAAAACTACAACAAAAAAAGTCACTTGCTGAACGTTTGGCGACCGAAGCAAGCGACTGGATCAAGAATATAGATATTTTTCTATACCTTGATTATAGCATAGAAAGACAAGGTAAACAATGGGAAAGAAACATCAAATAGTAAAATTTAAAGATATAGCTGAAAAATTGCCTGAATTAGAGGGCAAAAACTTAGAAGAAATCGCTGGAGTATTAGGCTATCGCAACTTGGAGAGTTGCAGGGTTAACCTTTACAATCTGAGACAAAACAAGCGTCTAGGATTTGAAGTAGAAAAAGGGGTGTACTCCAAGTTTGAACTCTTGGACGGTACGGTAAAAGAGGAATTGGAAGATAAAGAATTGTCAGAACGTGGTCATTTTTTACAATCACTAGACTACTACAAAGTAGCAAAAAACGCCTTTGAAATAGCAGAAGATAAAACAGTAAAAGCAGAAACACGACAAAAAGCAGAGCGTGACATATTGGACGCGATGAAACACATCCCTAAAAAGCACCGCGCTATAATTTACGACATGATGGAGGGCTAACAGATGGAACAATACACAAAAAGAGCAAGCGCCTTAATTCTCACGTTTAACCGTGGAGTTATAACTCAAGATGAATTTATCGAAGAATTTACAAAACTAAGAGAAAAGGTAGTAAAAGCAGTAAGTGAGGCAAAGAATGACAAATTATGATAGAGCCAAGCGATTTTACAGCCGTGCAACTTACGCCCTGAGCGACTTTCTGCATGGGCGGATAGATGAACAAGACTTTAGAAAACAATGGCAACGGTTAGCAGATAAAGCCGTAAACGAAATGAAAAAAAACTAAGAAAACCGAAGAGCAGGCAAGCAAATTAGAAAAGGTTTTGAAAAATGAGTGCTGACACGGCGACTCTAAGCACTTGTTTAACGGAAATGTGGGTATTTACCCACGAAACATCACTACATGCGTCCGTCAACTAGGGGCAATCGCCTAGCGTTTTGAGTGGTGTCAATACTGTATAGGAAAAGACAAAGAAGGTAAAGAAAAATGGATGAATTTTTTAAAGAATTTGAAGAACAAATAGGCATCGTAGAGGAAAAACTAGATATTTTATCAGAGTGGCATTTATCCAAGAAACACCACGGAGCAACAGAGATAGCTGAAGATTGTCGAACTACAATCAGTCAGCTATGGATTCAGTTTTATAAACTATCTGAAGCGTACAAGATGCAGGAAGCTAGTCACGAAGAATTCTATAATACGAATGTTGAGAACTTACTGGGAGAATTAAAAAAATATGACGATGGGTGTACAGAAAGGTACAATAAAAAACCTGACTGGTTACTATTCAATTACTTAAATCAAGCAATACAAGAAAACAATTTAAGTGATGGGATTGAACATATAACTGCTTCAACATGGACGTATTTACGGAGGTTGGTTGTTTCTGATTTACAAAAAAGAGGGATTTTAAAATGAATGAACTAGATATAAGTAACACACAGGCTGCTGTCTTAATCGTGGTATTGATTGGCTTACTGCTTTATTTAAACCACCGAGACCGCAAAAAAAGCGCCCAAATAGAGCGAGAAAACCAACAGACGATAGAAACACCTAGCGAGGATTTAAACCCTGATTATGGGCGATATATCCAGCTTGCAGGGGTAAGAGTTTACGGAGGGATGAAATGAGTTACACAGTGAAGATATACCTTGATAGTGAAAAAATACCAGATGAACCTTATTTTACAAAAGATATTTTTCTAGCTACGTGTATGGACAATGCAACAAAGTTAGCTGTAACTATGGGCTTGTTGACAAAACAAGCGTTGGATTTAGAAACTAAGACAGCTATCTTGAAAACCCTTGATACAATCATAGAGACTCAAAAAGCTATTTTGCAAGGGGTAGCGAGCGGACAAATAACCTTTGTAAATAAAAGTTAAGGAGGTGGGCGGATATGTTTAGCCTAAGCCGAGAAAGTGAGCATGATTTGACGCATGGCATTCTGGAGGTAGTGGAAAGATACCTGGAAGCGCATGAGAAAGTACCGCAGAGACTGACCAAGCTTATAAATAGGGTTGAACTCAAAGAAGAGTTAAAAATTAGTGACAACACGCTGAATAAGTGGGAAAGTCAGGGTTTAAGACGATACCAACCGCCTGACGATGGTTCAAGAATGATTTACTATTTAGTGACCGACATCTGGAAGTTTCTGGGGGTGGATGAATGAGAATGCTGGAGTTAATTCTATCCGCTGATAAATTACCTTTGTTTGGCTTTCTCAAGTCTAGCCCAACCCAAGTTTGGAAGAATGGCAATCACTATAAATTTATCTATTTTGAGCCAATAGGCGAGGCGCTGACAGCTTTCCACTACAAAGGCTTGTATGTGGCAGTTAAAGACGAAAGCGAAGAAGTAGAGGGCTGGGAATTGGCCAGAGATTTAGAGATAGGTTTGGCCAGTCCTGACTTGCTGACGATTCTGAAAGAATTAGAGGTAAACAAATTGACCGAGCAACGGCAGGGGCTTGGAGTGGAGTTAAAGGGTTGGATTTTTGACCTGATTTGTAACGGGATTTATACCAGATATGAGACTTCGCTTTTTGTCCGCTTGTTATTTGTTAATGGCTACAGTTTTAGCCAGTTAGTGGACTTGTTTTCTGCAATCGTTAAACGCAAAGACCTAGCAAGCTATTTCCTAGAAGTAGCGACAAAATTCTATAAGGAGGTGGCTTTTGAATAGCAATGACATTGTAAATAAAATCATTGAAGAAGATCAGCAACAAGCACCGCCTGAAGTGGTGGACTTGACCCAAGCAAGGGAGACCGATGAGGAACACAATAGCCTGAACTTGGCAAAAAGAGCAAGAGGCGATGGCTTTGCAGTCAACTTGGACAATCTCAAGAAGATTTTGAACGGAGATAGTAAGTTAAAGGGGGCGATACAGTACAACGTCTTCACTTATGAAATCGACGTGACTAGACCAATGAAGCTAAACGGTAGAACCCTGAGCGGTGCGATCGATGACCTGATTATCAGAGAGATTAGGGCTTATATTGCTACCAAGTACAAGATGGATTATAAAAAGCCTGACATAGCGGATATTTTGGAAGTGGTGGCTGGAGAACACAGCTATAACCCCTTAAAAGACTATCTGGAATCTTGCGAAAGTGAGTATAAAGAGTTAGTGAATCAGCGCGATCCCTTTGATATTTTAAGGCATTATCTCAATATCAAGGATGATGAATATAACCGTATTATCATGGATTTGTTTTTCCGTGGAGCGGTTGCCAAGGTGTTTGACCCCACCGTTAAGTTTGACTTTGTGCTGGACTTGACTGGACGGCAGGGAGTAGGAAAAACCCAATTTTTTGAGGGGCTTTTCACTCACAAGTATTTTACCACCATTGAGACCTTCACAGACAAAGATGACAAGGCTAGAATGGTCAGAAACTGGTGTGTATTTGATGATGAGATGGTGGCCAGTAAAAAGGCTAGTTTTTCAGAATTGAAGAAATTCATCACAGAAACCAAGCTAGAGTTTAGACCGCCTTACGCCTCCAGTGATAGGCGACTGCCTAAGAGTTTTATTATCGTGAGGGCGACCAATGACCATGATTATTTGAACGACCTGACAGGAGAAAGGCGCTTTTTAGTTGCGGAAGTCCACAAGGACACCGCCTATAAGGGCAGGAAGTGGACAGAGAAAGACCGTAGAGCCTTTTGGGGTGCTATGGTGATGGCTTGGAGAGCTAACCAAGTCTTGAACCTGACAGACGAGCAAGAAAAGCTAGTAAATGAGGTTAGAAGCTGCTATAAGTTTGTGGATGAAACCCTTGAGGATT
>NZ_VMMS01000130.1:0-2191 GCF_013277315.1 Streptococcus sp. 2106 | reverse complement strand
GACAAGCGATTTCTTTGGGGAGTGATTCAAAACGCAACTTCTACCTGCTTTGAAGACACCTCGTGTTATTATCATGGACAATGCTAGTTTTGATCCCAAGAACATTTTGGATGAACTCTGCATCCAAGATAAACACTTTTTCTTACCTCTACCGCCTTATTCACCAGATTTGAATCCTATTGAGCAAGCTTGGGCTATCTTGAAAAAGAAAGTAACAGATTTATTAAGGGAAGTCCCAACTATTTTTGAATGTTTGGAACGCTTTTTTAAAACTAAATGACTATATAACTAGTTTTTCTCAATTTTTGAGACAGAAATGTGATTTTTGTGATAAAGTTTTATCATTACAAGTTCATTTGTGGTAATATGGAATAAATCATTTATGTATCCTTTCAGAAATGTGCTGTTTCTCTGAATATAAATGTCTTTTTCTCTTTAACTTAATTTTACAAATTGCTAAAGTCATTTAAGGACAGCTTTTTGAACAGTTGCTAGAAATGTAGAGGTATTGACCATGTATCAAAAGTTACTTAGAAAAATAGCAGAAGAAAAACCAAGTTATAACCAGGAAGAAATCCAGTGGCTACTTGATCATTTGGGAGATCCTTCTCCAGAAATTCGTGATGACCTTGTTTTTACAAGCTTTGCTAGAGGGATTCAGGAAGAGCTATTTACACAGGAACAATTTCATTTCATTGCTGAAGGGATTTCATCTGATGGAGGGTTAGATAAAGATATTGATAAGGTAGGCCTGTCAACCCTTGAACGTTCTTTTAGGGCTCTTATTTATGCAAATCTCTTGTCTGCAGATGCCAACCAGCAATCGATTTTTTATCAGGAATTAAATGCAGGAATTCGTAATGTCCTTTTAAATCAAGGTTTGTATTATCTTTCAAAAGAAAAGGATACAACGGGTTTTTCAAGTCAGTATGGTTGGGTTCATGCTTCTGCACATGGAGCCGATTTACTGACAGAGGTGGTTTGTCATCCCAACTTTCCTAAAAACAGAGTTCATGAAGTATTTGATATACTTGGCCAACTATTTAAAAGAGTTTCGATTCGCTTTACAGATGATGAGGATTGGCGTTTAGCAAGAGTGATCTATGAACCTATTTTACAAGGGAAGTTAGCGCAAGAGCAAGTAGCTTCTTGGATAAAAGCTGTTGACTTTCCGATAGAAGAAAGGGAAGATTTTTATAAATTTTCCAACTTCAGATCCTGTCTGTTGGAAGTCTATGTCCAACTTGACCAGAGAAATAGTTTACAAGATGACTTGAAAGAAGCTATTCAATCTTTTCAATATTAGGTATTGCTAGTAGTTCTATGATTTTCAAAAAATTTCCAATCAATTTTCTTGAAACCCTTTCCTACTTTTGATAGACTAGTATCTAGTTTTTGAAAAAAGGAGAAAGAAAATGAAAAAATTTGTTGCTGAGTTAATCGGTACGTTCATGCTTGTATTCGTCGGGACAGGAGCTGTTGTTTTTGGAAATGGTCTTGATGGCCTAGGTCACCTTGGAATCGCCTTTGCCTTTGGTTTGGCAATCGTGGTGGCAGCCTACTCAATCGGAACTGTTTCAGGTGCTCACTTGAACCCGGCTGTTTCGATTGCTATGTTTGTAAACAAACGTTTGTCATCTTCAGAACTTGTAAACTACATACTTGGTCAGGTTGTTGGAGCTTTCATCGCTTCTGGCGCAGTCTTCTTCCTCTTGGCTAACTCGGGTATGTCAACTGCTAGCCTTGGTGAAAATGCCTTGGCAAACGGTGTCACTATCTTTGGTGGTTTCTTGTTTGAAGTCATCGCAACTTTCTTGTTTGTCTTGGTTATCATGACTGTGACATCAGCAAGCAAGGGCAATGGCGCGATTGCTGGTTTGGTAATCGGTTTGTCATTGATGGCGATGATTCTTGTGGGCTTGAACATTACTGGGCTTTCAGTAAATCCAGCCCGTAGCTTGGCACCAGCTGTTTTGGTAGGTGGCGCAGCCCTCCAACAAGTTTGGATTTTCATCCTTGCGCCAATCGTTGGTGGAGTTCTTGCAGCCCTTGTTGCTAAAAACTTCCTTGGAACAGAAGAATAATTGAAACTCAAAAAGCCTTGCTCCTCATCTCGAGGAACAGGGCTTTTTCGTAGTACGACGGGCATGTCGTGCATCTGAGGTGTAAGTTCTCGGTGGGCACCTGCTAC
>NZ_VMMS01000013.1:0-16994 GCF_013277315.1 Streptococcus sp. 2106 | reverse complement strand
TTAGAAATCGATTTGACTGTCTTGATTGATTTGTCCTGTTCTTATTTCATTTCACTATGAAAACGTTTAAAATATTTTCAACAACCTATCGAAATCATCGTAAACGCTTCGGATTACGAATGAATTTGATTGCTGGCATTATCAATCATGAACTAGGATTCTAGTTTTGCAGGAAGTCTAATAAAAGTAAAGGAGATTTAGTGCGAGTAAAAATTAATCTCAAATGCTCCTCTTGTGGCAGCATCAATTACCTAACCAGTAAAAATTCCAAAACCCATCCAGACAAGATTGAGGTTTTAAAGTATTGTCCCAAGGAAAGAAAAGTAACCCTACATCTTGAATCTAAGTAGATTTTATGGTAAAATAATAGGGATTGTAAGGAGTTTGATATGTATAACCTATTATTAACCATTTTATTAGTATTATCTGTTGTGATTGTGATTGCGATTTTCATGCAACCAACTAAAAACCAATCCAGCAATGTATTTGATGCCAGCTCAGGTGATTTGTTTGAACGCAGTAAAGCACGCGGTTTCGAAGCTGTGATGCAGCGTTTGACAGGGATTTTAGTCTTTTTCTGGCTAGCCATTGCCTTAGCATTGACGGTATTATCAAGTAGATAAGAAAATAATGGGCAGGACTAGGTCTTTGCCTCTTTTTGTTTTTATATTCTTCAAAAATCTCTTCAAACCACGTCAGCTTTCATCTGCAATCTCAAAACAGTATTTTGAGCTGACTTCGTCAGTTCTATTCACAACCTCAAAACGGTGTTTTGAGCAACCTGCGGCTAGCTTTTTAGTTTGCTCTTTGATTTTTATTGAGTATGAAAGGATGTTTGAGAAGGTTTTACAGTAAAAGAAAATTAAAAAATCTAGAAAAAAAATATGAAAGATAGAATAAAAGAATATTTACAAGATAAGGGAAAGGTAACTGTCAATGACTTGGCTCAGGCTTTGGAAAAAGACGGTTCCAAGGATTTTCGTGAGTTGATTAAAACCTTGTCCCTAATGGAAAGAAAGCACCAGATACGCTTTGAAGAAGATGGCAGTCTGACCTTGGAAGTCAAGAAAAAACATGAGATTACCCTCAAGGGGATTTTTCATGCCCATAAAAATGGCTTTGGCTTTGTTAGTCTGGAAGGCGAGGAGGACGACCTTTTTGTAGGAAAAAACGATGTCAACTATGCTATTGATGGTGATACCGTTGAGGTCGTGATCAAGAAAGTCGCTGACCGCAATAAGGGAACAGCAGCAGAAGCAAAAATTATTGATATCTTAGAACACAGCCTGACAACAGTTGTCGGACAAATCGTTCTAGATCAGGAAAAGCCTAAGTATGCTGGCTACATCCGTTCGAAAAATCAGAAAATCAGCCAACCCATCTATGTTAAGAAACCAGCCCTTAAACTGGAGGGAACAGAAGTTCTCAAGGTCTTTATCGATAAATACCCAAGCAAGAAACATGATTTCTTTGTCGCGAGTGTTCTCGATGTGGTGGGACACTCAACAGATGTCGGAATTGATGTTCTTGAGGTCTTGGAATCAATGGACATTGTATCCGAGTTTCCAGAAGCTGTTGTCAAGGAAGCAGAAAGTGTGCCTGATGCTCCGTCTAAAAAGGATACGGAAGGTCGTCTGGATCTAAGAGATGAGATTATCTTTACCATCGATGGTGCTGACGCCAAGGACTTGGACGATGCGGTGCATATCAAGCCTATGAAAAATGGCAATCTGGAACTCGGAGTTCATATCGCAGATGTTTCCTACTATGTAACTGAGGGCTCTGCCCTTGACAAGGAAGCACTTAACCGCGCGACTTCAGTCTATGTAACAGACCGAGTGGTTCCAATGCTTCCAGAGCGTTTGTCAAATGGGATCTGCTCTCTCAATCCCCAAGTTGACCGCCTGACCCAGTCTGCCATTATGGAGATTGATAAACATGGTCGTGTGGTCAACTATACCATTACACAAACGGTTATCAAGACAAGCTTCCGTATGACCTATAGTGATGTCAATGATATCCTAGCTGGCGACGAGGAAAAGCGACAAGAATATCAGAAAATTGTTCCTAGTATCGAACTTATGGCCAAGCTTCATGAAACTTTAGAAAACATGCGTGTGAAACGTGGTGCCCTTAATTTTGATACCAATGAAGCGAAGATTTTAGTGGATAAACAGGGTAAGCCTGTTGATATCGTTCTTCGTCAGCGTGGCATTGCCGAGCGGATGATTGAGTCTTTTATGTTGATGGCCAATGAAACAGTTGCCGAGCATTTCAGCAAGCTGGATTTGCCTTTCATCTATCGAATTCACGAGGAGCCAAAGGCTGAAAAAGTTCAGAAGTTTATTGATTATGCTTCGAGTTTTGGCTTGCGTATTTATGGGACTGCCAGTGAGATTAGCCAGGAGGCACTTCAAGACATCATGCGTACTGTTGAGGGAGAACCTTATGCAGATGTATTGTCCATGATGCTTCTTCGCTCTATGCAACAGGCTCGCTATTCGGAGCACAATCACGGCCACTATGGACTTGCTGCTGACTATTATACTCACTTTACTAGCCCGATTCGTCGTTATCCAGACCTTCTTGTTCACCGCATGATTCGGGATTACGGCCGTTCTAAGGAAATAGCAGAGCATTTTGAACAAGTAATTCCAGAGATTGCGACCCAGTCTTCCAACCGTGAACGTCGTGCTATCGAGGCTGAGCGTGAAGTCGAAGCCATGAAAAAGGCTGAGTATATGGAAGAATACGTGGGCGAAGAGTACGATGCGGTTGTGTCTAGCATCGTTAAATTCGGTCTCTTTGTCGAATTGCCAAATACGGTTGAAGGCTTGATTCACATCACTAATCTACCTGAATTTTATCATTTCAATGAACGTGATTTGACTCTTCGTGGAGAAAAATCAGGTATCACTTTCCGAGTGGGTCAGCAGATCCGTATCCGTGTTGAAAGAGCGGATAAAATGACTGGAGAGATTGATTTTTCATTCGTACCTAGTGAGTTTGATGTGATTGAAAAAGGCTTGAAACAGTCTAGTCGTAGTGGCATAGGGCGTGGTTCAAATCGTCGTTCGGATAAGAAGGAAGACAAGAGAAAATCAGGACGCTCAAATGATAAGTGTAAGCATTCACAAAAAGACAAGAAGAAAAAAGGAAAGAAACCTTTTTACAAGGAAGTAGCTAAGAAAGGAGCCAAGCATGGCAAAGGGCGAGGGAAAGGTCGTCGCACAAAATAAAAAGGCACGCCACGACTATACAATCGTAGATACGCTAGAGGCAGGGATGGTCCTGACTGGAACTGAAATCAAGAGTGTACGAGCTGCTCGAATTAATCTCAAGGATGGCTTTGCTCAAGTGAAAAATGGAGAAGTTTGGCTGAGCAATGTTCATATCGCGCCTTACGAAGAGGGCAATATCTGGAACCAAGAACCAGAACGTCGTCGTAAACTCCTGCTCCATAAAAAGCAAATCCAAAAGTTGGAACAAGAGACTAAAGGGACAGGAATGACCCTGGTTCCTCTTAAAGTCTATATCAAAGATGGTTATGCCAAGCTTCTTTTAGGTTTAGCTAAAGGGAAGCATGACTACGATAAGAGAGAGTCTATCAAACGTCGTGAGCAAAACCGCGACATCGCGCGCGTGATGAAAGCTGTTAATCAGCGATAAAAAGAGGAATTGAAAATGGAAAAATTAGTTGCCTATAAACGCATGCCTTTGTAGACTAAAGAAACCATGCCTGAAGCTGTTCAGCAAAAGCACAATACAAAAGTTGGGACTTGGGGAAAATTACTGTCTTGAAGGGAGCTCTCAAGTTTATTGAATTGACAGAAGAAGGGGAAGTTCTAGCTGAACACCTCTTTGAAGCAGGGGCAGATAATCCCATGGCACAACCACAAGTCTGGCACCGAGTGGAAGCTGCCACAGATGATGTGGAATGGTATTTGGAATTTTATTGTAAACCTGAGGATTATTTTCCTAAGAAATACAATACCAATCCGGTTCATTCAGAGGTCCTAGAGGCAATGCAGACAGTAAAACCCGGGAAGGCCTTGGATTTGGGCTGTGGTCAAGGTCGTAATGCACTCTTTCTAGCCCAGCAAGGTTTTGATGTGACAGCTGTGGATCAAAATGAATTGGCCCTTGAAATCTTACAAAGCATTGTGGAGCAGGAAGATTTGGACATGCCTGTTGGTCTCTACAATATCAATTCAGCCAGTATTGGGCAAGCGTATGATTTCATCGTATCGACAGTTGTTCTGATGTTTTTGCAAGCGGACCGTATTCCAGCTATTATTCAAAATATGCAGAAGCAAACTAGTGTTGGTGGCTATAATCTTATCGTCTGTGCCATGGACACGGAGGATTATCCTTGCTCAGTGAACTTCCCATTTACCTTTAAAGAAGGGGAATTGGCAGACTACTACAAGGATTGGGAGTTGGTCAAGTACAATGAAAATCCTGGTCATCTTCACCGTCGCGATGAGAATGGCAATCGTATTCAACTACGCTTTGCGACCATGCTAGCCAAGAAAATCAAATAAAAATGAATGAAGATTAGGAATTTTTCTGATCTTTTTTCTTTTTTACGAATAATATAGAAAAGGAGGGAAATCATGTTTGTTGCGAGAGATGCTAGGGGAGAGTTGGTAAATGTGTTAGAGGATAAGCTTGAGAAGCAAGCATACACCTGCCCAGCTTGTGGAGGTCAGCTCCGTTTGCGGCAAGGACCAAGTGTACGGACCCATTTTGCCCATAAATCCCTAAAAGACTGTGATTACTCCTTTGAAAATGAAAGCCCAGAACACTTGGAAAATAAGGAAGTCCTTTATCACTGGTTGAAAAAAGAGGCAGAGGTGCAATTAGAATACCCGCTTCCAGAGCTTAAACAGATTGCGGATGTATTTGTAAATGGCAATCTAGCCCTAGAAGTTCAGTGTAGTCCCTTGCCACAAAAACTTCTTAAAGAGCGCAGTGTGGGCTATCGTAGTCAGGGTTACCAAGTACTGTGGCTGCTGGGGGAAAAACTGTGGCTCAAGGAGCGTTTGACTCGTCTACAGCAAGGTTTTCTGTATTTCAGTCAAAACATGGGCTTTTATGTTTGGGAATTAGACAAGGAAAAACAAGTTTTAAGACTCAAATACCTGATTTACCAGGATCTCCGCGGTAAACTCCATTATCAAATCAAGGAATTTTCCTATGGTCAAGGTAGTTTATTGGAAATATTGCGTCTTCCCTATAAGAGACAAAAAATATCTCATTTTACAGTTTCTGAGGACAAGGACATCTGTCGCTATATCCGGCAACAACTTTATTATCAAAATCTCTTTTGGATGAAAGAACAAGCAGAAGCCTATCAAAAGGGAGAAAATATCCTGACTTATGGACTGAAAGAATGGTATCCACAAATTCGACCAATAGTGGGCAAATTTTTCCAGATTGAACAAGACTTGACTAGCTATTATCAGCACTTTTATACCTATTACCAAAAAAATCCTCAAAATGATTGGCAAAAGCTTTATCCACCAGCCTTTTATCAGCAATATTTCTTGAAAAATATGGTAGAATAGAAAGGATGGAGGAATCTAATGGTATTACAAAGAAATGAAATAAATGAAAAAGATACATGGGATCTATCAACGATCTACCCAACTGACCAGGCTTGGGAAGAAGCCTTAAAAGATTTAACAGAACAATTGGAGACAGTAGCCCAGTATGAAGGCCATCTCTTGGATAGTGCGGATAACCTACTAGAAATCACTGAATTTTCTCTTGAAATGGAACGCCAGATAGAGAAGCTTTACGTTTATGCTCATATGAAGAATGACCAGGATACACGTGAAGCTAAGTATCAAGAGTACTATGCCAAGGTCATGACACTCTACAGCCAGTTAGACCAAGCCTTTTCATTCTATGAGCCTGAATTTATGGAGATTAGCGAAAAGCAGTATGCTGACTTTTTAGAAGCTCAACCAAAGCTGCAGGTTTATCAACACTATTTTGACAAGCTCTTGCAAGGCAAGGATCACGTTCTCTCACAACGTGAAGAAGAATTATTGGCTGGAGCTGGAGAAATCTTTGGCTCAGCAAGTGAAACCTTCGCTATCTTGGACAATGCGGATATTGTGTTCCCTTATGTCCTAGACGATGATGGTAAAGAAGTTCAGCTATCTCATGGGACTTACACACGTTTGATGGAGTCTAAAAAACGTGAGGTTCGCCGTGGTGCCTATCAAGCTCTTTATGCGACTTACGAACAATTCCAACACACCTATGCCAAAACTTTGCAAACCAATGTTAAGGTGCAAAATTACCGTGCTAAAGTTCGTAACTACAAGAGTGCTCGTCATGCAGCCCTCGCAGCGAATTTTGTTCCAGAAAGTGTTTATGACAATTTGGTAGCAGCAGTTCGCAAGCATTTGCCACTCTTACATCGCTATCTTGAGCTTCGTTCAAAAATCTTGGGGATTTCAGATCTCAAGATGTACGATGTCTACACACCGCTTTCATCTGTTGAATACAGTTTTACCTACCAAGAAGCCTTGAAAAAAGCAGAAGATGCTTTGGCAGTCTTGGGTGAGGATTACTTGAGCCGTGTTAAACGTGCCTTCAGCGAGCGTTGGATTGATGTTTACGAAAATCAAGGCAAGCGTTCAGGTGCCTACTCTGGTGGTTCTTACGATACCAATGCCTTTATGCTTCTCAACTGGCAGGACAATCTGGACAATCTCTTTACTCTTGTTCATGAAACAGGTCACAGTATGCATTCAAGCTATACTCGTGAAACTCAGCCTTATGTTTACGGAGATTACTCTATCTTTTTGGCTGAGATTGCCTCAACTACCAATGAAAATATCTTGACGGAGAAATTATTGGAAGAAGTGGAAGACGACGCAACACGCTTTGCTATTCTCAATAACTTCCTAGATGGTTTCCGTGGAACAGTTTTCCGCCAAACTCAATTTGCTGAGTTTGAACACGCCATTCACCAAGCAGATCAAAATGGGGAGGTCTTGACAAGCGATTTCCTAAATAAACTCTACGCAGACTTGAACCAAGAGTATTATGGTTTGAGTAAGGAAGACAATCCTGAAATTCAATACGAGTGGGCTCGCATTCCACACTTCTACTATAACTACTATGTATATCAATATTCAACTGGCTTTGCGGCCGCCTCAGCCTTGGCTGAAAAAATTGTCCATGGTAGTCAAGAAGACCGTGACCGCTATATCGACTACCTCAAGGCAGGTAAGTCGGACTATCCACTTAATGTCATGAGAAAAGCTGGTGTTGATATGGAGAAGGAAGACTACCTCAACGATGCCTTTGCAGTCTTTGAACGCCGTTTAAATGAGTTTGAAGCCCTTGTTGAAAAATTAGGATTGGCATAAAATGGTTGAATCGTATAGTAAGAATGCTAACCATAACATGCGTCGTCCTGTCGTCAAAGAAGAAATTGTAGACTTGATGCGTCAGCGTCAAAAGCAGGTCACAGGTTTCTTGAAAGAATTGGAAGACTTTGCCCGCAAGGAAAATATTCCTATTATTCCCCATGAAACGGTTGCTTATTTCCGTTTTCTTATGGAAACCATGCAGCCTAAAAATATTCTGGAAATTGGGACAGCTATCGGTTTTTCAGCTCTCTTGATGGCTGAACATGCGCCAAATGCTAAGATTACAACTATTGATCGTAATCCAGAAATGATTGGTTTTGCCAAGGAAAATTTTGCCCAGTTTGACAGTCGCAAGCAAATCACTCTCCTAGAGGGAGATGCGGTGGATGTCTTATCTACACTGACAGAGTCTTATGATTTCGTATTTATGGATTCTGCCAAGTCTAAATACATCGTCTTTCTGCCAGAAATCCTCAAACATTTGGAAGTTGGTGGTGTGGTTGTCTTGGATGATATTTTTCAAGGTGGTGATGTTGCCAAGGATATTATGGAAGTCCGTCGTGGTCAGCGAACCATTTATCGAGGCCTTCAAAAATTATTTGATGCAACCTTAGACAATCCAGAACTCACCGCAACATTAGTGCCTTTAGGAGATGGTATTCTCATGCTTCGTAAAAATGTAGCAGATGTTCAACTGTCTGAAAGCGAATGATTTTCAGAAAAATTTAAGAAAAAATAGTAAAATAGATAGAGTAACACTTATCTCAAAGGAGTAGACATGAAGAAAAAATTATTGGCAGGTGCCATCACACTATTATCAGTAGCAACTTTAGCAGCTTGTTCGAAAGGGTCAGAAGGAGCAGACCTTATCAGCATGAAAGGGGATGTCATCACAGAACATCAATTTTATGAGCAAGTGAAAAACAACCCTTCAGCCCAACAAGTCTTGTTAAATATGACCATCCAAAAAGTTTTTGAAAAACAATATGGCTCAGAGCTTGATGATAAAGAGGTTGATGATACTATTGCCGAAGAAAAAAAACAATATGGCGAAAACTACCAACGTGTCTTGTCACAAGCAGGTATGACTCTTGAAACACGTAAAGCTCAAATTCGTACAAGTAAATTAGTTGAGTTGGCAGTTAAGAAGGTAGCAGAAGCTGAATTGACAGATGAAGCCTATAAGAAAGCCTTTGATGAGTACACTCCAGATGTAACGGCTCAAATCATCCGTCTTAATAATGAAGATAAGGCCAAAGAAGTTCTCGAAAAAGCCAAGGCAGAAGGTGCTGATTTTGCTCAATTAGCCAAAGATAATTCAACTGATGAAAAAACAAAAGAAAATGGTGGAGAAATTACCTTTGATTCTGCTTCAACAGAAGTACCTGAGCAAGTCAAAAAAGCCGCTTTCGCTTTAGATGTGGATGGTGTTTCTGATGTGATTACAGCAACTGGCACACAAGCCTACAGTAGCCAATATTACATTGTAAAACTCACTAAGAAAACAGAAAAATCATCTAATATTGATGACTACAAAGAAAAATTAAAAACTGTTATCTTGACTCAAAAACAAAATGATTCAACATTTGTTCAAAGCATTATCGGAAAAGAATTGCAAGCAGCCAATATCAAGGTTAAGGACCAAGCCTTCCAAAATATCTTTACCCAATATATCGGTGGTGGAGATTCAAGCTCAAGCAGTAGTACATCAAACGAATAGTCCAAATCAATGAGTCAGGGAAAAAACTCGACTTCAGGAAAAAATGAAGCAAACATTCCCACAATAAAACGCATAGTACAAGGTTTGTACTGCCCCCCAAAAAAGTTAGACAATTAATTTATCCGAAGGATTTAGTTCTGTATTGCACAGAGCTAAGTCCTTTTAGTTTTATCTTAATTCTCTTATTGTTGTAATAATCAATATAGTCTATAATGGCTTGTTCCAATTGATTAAGTGATTTAAATGTTTGCTCATAGCCATAAAACATTTCGGATTTTAAAATGCCAAAGAAAGATTCCATCCTACCGTTGTCTTGGCTGTTTCCTTTGCGTGACATAGATGCTTGAATTCCCTTACTCTCTAGGAAGCGATGATAAGAATCGTGTTGGTATTGCCAGCCTTGGTCACTATGGAGAATCGTATTCTCGTAGTGCTTCTCTTTGAATGCCTGTTCCAACATTAACAATCAATCAATTTAATCATGTACCTAAGATTAGAATTGTTTATCCCAAATTTATTTGAAAGCTTCTCTAAGCTATATCCTTGTTTTCTAAGTTCATAGATCTGAACTTTATCATCATAAGTTAATTTCATAATAAAAACACCCCAAAAGTTAGATTTTTTCTGTCTAACTTTTGGGGTGTAGTTCATGTACACCTGATATGATGCGTTTTATAATTTTAAAGACTTTTTGACCAGCCTCATTTTTTAACTTGATACTCAGTGAAAAGCAAAGATTAAACTAGGAAGCTAGCTGTAGGCTGCTCAAAGAACAGCTTTGAGGTTGCAGATAAAACTTGTGAGGTAACCAACATATATAATGTGAAGCTGACGTGGTTTGAATAGATTTTAGGAGGGTATGAGTCTGGAAGTTTTAATGGATAATGCAAGATTCCATAGAATGGGTAAGCTAGAGTTCTTATGTGAAGAGTTTGGGCATAAACTTTTACCTTTTCCTCCCTACTCATCTTAGTATAGAAAAGTGAATCTGAAATAGTACATAACTGCTTCTAAAACATTCTTATAAATTGATTTAAATTCTCAAATCATATTATTCAGTTCTTATTTCATTTTGCTCTACACTCCTGTTGAGAAGACACGTGTTCATATCAAAAAGGTATTGGCAAGTTGCAATACCTTTTTACAAGGTTCTTTTGTCTTATTTTTGTTTCAACTGACTATATCTCCTATGGTTCTAGTTCAGAAGGCTAGGATATAATTATGATTGATAAGAAGTATCATTCCAAGTATTGAGAGTGAATGTTTCAAAATCATGGGTTTCTATAATGGTCAGGCTGGCATTTGCTAGACCGCCATCTTTACGAAGAAGTGGTTCTTTATAGCCTAGGAGAGTACGAAGACTGGCAGTAAGATTGGCGCCGTGTCCGACAATTAGAATACGCTCAGCTGGACTATCTTTTAATGATTTGATAAATTGGATGGTCCGCTGAGTTGTACTATAGAGGGATTCGGCTCCGAACATTCGAGTGTCAAATTGAGCAAGATTTGAACGAAAAGCCTGGATTTGTTGCGGGTAAATAGCTTCCAGGGTTGCAATTTTCAAACCTTCTAACTTCCCAAGTTGCCATTCACGGAGATTAGGAACGATTTCTAAAGAACAGGGGGTATGGAGTTGACTTTGGATAATCTCAGCAGATTTGACCGCTCGAGGTAAATCACTTGAATAAATCTGATCAAAAGGAATTTCCTTGAGATACTGGCCAAGTCGTTTTAGGGTTTCAATGGATTCAGGAAGAAGAGGAGAATCACCGCTAGCACCTTGAAAACGACCTTCTTGGTTCCAGAGGGTACGACCGTGGCGGACAAAGTAGAGTTTCATTACTTGATGTCCTCCAAAATATCTACAAAATCTGCCTTTACAAAGCTAGCCAAGTCTTGTGGCGCGACGATAATGCTGTGTCCGACTTCGCCTGCAGAGACAATCATTCGATCCAAATCTAGAGCAATTTTATCGATAAAAATGGGATAATTGTGTTTCTGACGAATTCCGACAGGATTATTGGCTCCATGAATGTAACCAGTTGTTTTTTCTAAGTCCTTTTGTGGAATCATGCTCACTTTTTTATTGCCAGAAATTTTAGCTAGTTTCTTTTCAGACAAGTGCTGAGTGATAGGGACAATTCCGATAATCGGTCCGGTCTTGTCTCCCAAAAGCGCCAAGGTTTTGAAAATCTGATCTCGTTCATAAGCTTGAGGAAGCTCTCCTTTCAGGGCATTGATTTGAATCCCCTGATGTGGGATACCTGCTTTAGATAGGATTTGTTCCACCAATGTTTTTTTGATTTTAACTTTTTTTGCCATTATTTATATTTATCCTCCAATTGACTCATCCAAATACCAAGCCAGATTCCCAGCGCAAAGAAGAAGGCGATGATGACATAACCGACAAGTGAAAGTCCTGTGTATTGGATACTTTCAGCGTTTCCTGCATTTGGAATCAAGATCAAAAGGGTACTTGATAGGACAATACCGATGATGAAATGATAGACGCGTGAGTGGTAGTTGTTTAAGGCATAATCCATCAATTTTGAAAAAACGATGAGAGTGGCACCTGCCCCGATTCCAATCGGGAAGAAGGTTCCCAAAAGGTCAAAGGTTTTAAAACCAGTCAACATCGGAGCATAGAGACCCAAAATCAAAAGTAGATTTGATGGACTGAGGCCAGGAACTAAGACGCCAAGAGCCAGCAGTGCACCTGCTAAAACAAAATTAAGAAAGCTAGCACTTAAGGTTCCAACGACAAAATTTAAGGCATAGAGTCCTAATCCAGAAATAATAAAGGTTGTCCAGAACCAAGCCAAATCAATCTTGTCTCGATCAGATTCTCGAGTTGATTCTTTGAGGAGGCTAGGAACTGTACCAATGATGGCACCCGCAAAGCTCCATAAGACAAAGACCTGATAATTTTCAAGCAGGTATTCAATCGGATAAGAAAATAGGCCAATTCCCAGAAGCATGCCGATGGCAACTGGAATAAAGTACAAAACATTTTCTTTAAAGTCTTTAAAAGGATGGGCCAGAAAGCCAATCATTCGTTCGTAAATGCCTAAGATTGCTGCTAGAACCCCTCCGGAAATTCCCGGTAGGATAAATCCAAGAGCAATCACAATCCCTTTAATAAGGCGCGCTAACCATGAGAGCATATATTTCCTCCAACTATTTCTATTTCAAAAAATCCTTACTATATTGTATCACAATCAAACACAAAAAGAAAAAGCAAATGCTAAACAAATGCTTTTAAGGTTTTAAAAAGATTTTTCTAAAGGTTTCTTCTTTGTTTTTTAAGGGAGAGATGACGTTGATATCCAAATCGTGGTCAAAGCCGGCAATTTTTCCTTTAGATGTGTATTGGTGAATATCATAATCTAAATCAGTTTTAGGACTGCTCTCCAAAAATCCTGAGTTAGAGCCGTAGGACGGAATCCAAACAGAGGTAAACTTGCCTGTATCAATACTATGTTCTTCCATGAAGTAGGCACCAACGTAGATGCCGATGTTTTTAGCACCTAGTGATGCTAGTTTTGCTCGAAAGGCTTCAACACCCTCGTTCATATTGGACATGGTTTTGTCTTCTACGTCTAGCCAATAGTAACTAGGGCTGTAAGGAGAGGCAGCATTGTAGAAAACTTCAGCTGCTTTTTCCATTTCTTGGACACTTTTTCCAGCTACATAAGCGTAGACCCCAACGGGGACATTCCGCTTTTGAAGTTCAGTGATATGACTCTTATAGGCCTTGTCTATTCCATTGATAAAGGAAGCATCATTTTCTTTTGTCGTTTGAGCACCGCTGTGAACACGAACAATAGCGCCTGAAATATTTTGTGAGAGGGCGTCATAGTTGATTTCCTCAGGACGCTGCCAGCCAGAGAGGTCAATAATCGGTTTGTCTAAATGTTTCAAAGCCTGTGCTTCAATCTGCGCTATGTTGGATTTTGTTTTAAAGGATTGGTTGTCATTAAGTGGGCGATTGATGATTAAAATGAAAATTATGATCCCAAAAAAACCAAATAAAATAAGTGGATGAATTTGTTTTCTCATATCTTATAATTTTACCCTAAAAATCAAAAAAAATCAAAAAAATGGGTTAAGGAAAGGACTTTGGAGCATTTTTTCATTCAAGGGCGCGGAATGATTTGAAATATGGTATAATAAAAGGGAATTTCTAGAGAAAAGAGAAGATTATGTCAAATTTTGCCATTATTTTAGCAGCGGGTAAAGGGACTCGCATGAAATCTGATTTGCCAAAAGTGTTGCACAAGGTTGCGGGTATTTCAATGCTGGAACATGTTTTCCGTAGTGTGGGAGCTATCCAACCTGAAAAGACAGTAACAGTTGTCGGACACAAGGCAGAATTGGTTGAGGAGGTCTTGGCTGGACAGACAGAATTTGTGACTCAATCTGAACAGTTGGGTACTGGGCATGCGGTTATGATGACAGAGCCTATCTTGGAAGGTTTGTCAGGTCATACCTTGGTTATTGCAGGAGATACTCCTTTAATCACAGGTGAAAGCTTGAAAAACTTGATTGATTTCCACATCAATCATAAAAATGTGGCCACTATCTTGACTGCTGAAACGGATAATCCTTTTGGCTATGGACGAATTGTACGTAATGACAATGCTGAGGTTCTTCGTATTGTTGAGCAAAAGGATGCCACAGATTTTGAAAAACAAATCAAGGAAATCAACACTGGAACTTACGTTTTTGATAACGAGCGTTTGTTTGAGGCTTTGAAAAATATCAATACCAACAATGCTCAAGGTGAATACTATATTACAGATGTCATTGGCATTTTCCGTGAAGCTGGTGAAAAAGTTGGTGCTTATACCTTGAAAGATTTTGATGAAAGTCTTGGTGTAAATGACCGTGTAGCTCTTGCGACAGCTGAGTCAGTTATGCGTCGTCGCATCAATCATCAGCACATGGTCAATGGGGTTAGCTTTGTCAATCCAGAAGCAACTTATATTGATATTGATGTTGAGATTGCGCCTGAAGTTCAAATCGAAGCCAATGTTACCTTGAAGGGGCAAACGAAAATTGGTGCTGAGACTGTTTTGACAAATGGAACGTATGTAGTGGATAGCACTATTGGAGCAGGAGCTGTTATTACCAACTCTATGATTGAGGAAAGCAGTGTTGCAGACGGCGTGACTGTCGGACCTTATGCCCACATTCGTCCAGGTTCAAGTATCGCTAGCCAAGCACATATTGGAAATTTTGTTGAGGTTAAAGGGTCTTCAATCGGCGAGAATACCAAGGCTGGTCATTTGACTTATATCGGAAACTGTGAAGTGGGTAGTCATGTTAATTTCGGAGCAGGAACCATTACAGTCAATTATGACGGCAAAAACAAATACAAGACAGTCATTGGAAACAATGTCTTTGTTGGTTCAAATTCAACCATTATTGCCCCAGTTGAGTTGGGTGACAATTCTCTTGTTGGAGCTGGTTCAACTATTACTAAAGACGTGCCGGCGGATGCTATTGCTATTGGTCGTGGTCGTCAGGTCAATAAAGACGAATATGCAACACGCCTTCCTCACCATCCTAAGAATCAGTAGGAGCCTATCATGGAATTTGAAGAAAAAACACTTAGCAGAAAAGAAATCTATCAAGGACCAATATTTAAACTAGTCCAAGATCAGGTTGAATTACCAGAAGGTAAAGGAACTGCCCAGCGGGATTTGATTTTCCACAATGGAGCTGTCTGTGTTTTAGCAGTAACCGATGAGCAGAAACTCATCTTGGTCAAGCAGTACCGCAAGGCCATCGAGGCTGTCTCTTACGAAATTCCAGCCGGAAAATTAGAAGTAGGAGAAAATACAGACCCTATAGCAGCAGCCCTGCGTGAATTAGAGGAAGAAACAGCCTATACAGGGAAGTTAGAACTTTTATATGATTTTTATTCAGCCATTGGCTTTTGTAATGAAAAGTTAAAACTATACCTAGCGAGTGACTTGACAAAGGTTGAAAATCCGCGTCCTCAGGATGAAGATGAAACCTTGGAAGTCCTTGAAGTGAGCTTAGAAGAAGCCAAGGAATTAATCCAATCAGGTCATATCTGTGATGCCAAGACAATTATGGCTGTTCAATATTGGGAATTGCACAAAAAATAGAGGAGGTCAGTATGGGTAAACCTTTATTAACGGATGAAATGATTGAAAGAGCTAATAGAGGCGAAAAAATTTCAGGTCCTCCTTTGCTAGATGATAATGAGGAGACTAAGATTTTACCAACCTCTTCTTCCCGTTTTGGTTATGCCAATCCTAAGGATCATGGCTTTAGTCAGGAAACCTTGAAGATTCAGGTCGAACCGTCTATTCATAAAAGCCGTCGCATTGAAAATACCAAGAGAAATGTCTTCAATTCTAAGTTGAATAAGATTTTATTCGCAGTCATCTTTCTCTTGATTTTGCTTGTCTTAGCAATGAAACTTTTGTAATAGAAAAGGAATTGAAATGAAAATAGGAATTATTGCGGCAATGCCAGAAGAACTGGCTTATTTGGTCCAGCATTTAGAAAATGCCCAAGAGCAAGTTGTCTTAGGAAATACCTATCATACAGGCACCATTGCCTCGCATGAAGTCGTTCTTGTAGAAAGTGGAATTGGTAAGGTCATGTCTGCTATGAGTGTGGCGATTTTGGCTGATCATTTCCAGGTGGATGCTCTTATCAATACAGGTTCAGCTGGGGCAGTAGCAGAAGGTATCGCTGTTGGGGATGTTGTGATTGCTGACAAATTAGTCTATCATGATGTGGATGTCACAGCTTTTGGCTATGCTTATGGACAAATGGCGCAACAACCGCTTTATTTCGAATCAGATAAAACCTTTGTTGCCAAAATCCAAGAGAGTTTATCTCAATTGGACCAGAACTGGCATCTTGGTTTGATTGCTACAGGAGATAGTTTTGTTGCAGGAAATGACAAGATAGAAGCGATTAAGTCCCATTTCCCAGATGTTTTGGCTGTTGAGATGGAGGGGGCAGCTATTGCTCAGGCAGCGCATGCTCTTAATCTTCCAGTTTTAGTCATCCGAGCTATGAGTGACAATGCCAACCATGAAGCAAACATCTCTTTTGATGAGTTTATTATTGAAGCTGGACGTCGCTCTGCTCAAGTCTTATTAGCCTTTTTGAAGGCTTTAGATTAAGCGGAAATTTGACAGTTTTTCTAGCTTATGATAAGATTTAAGTAAAGAAAAGCTAGAAAACGTTTCAGAGGATATTATGAGTATTGAAATGACCGTCAGTGAGATTGCAGAGGTCTTAGGATTATCTCGCCAAGCAATCAATAACCGTGTCAAAGAATTACCAGAAGAAGACACAGATAAAAATGACAAAGGGGTAACAGTCGTTACCAGAAGTGGCTTGATTAAGCTAGAAGAAATCTATAAAAAAACGATTTTTGAAGATGAGCCTGTCAGTGAAGATGTCAAGCAACGTGAACTGATGGAGATTCTGGTTGATGAGAAGAATGCAGAAATTCTTCGTCTTTATGAACAATTAAAAGCCAAGGATCGTCAGTTATCAGAAAAAGACGAGCAGATGCGTATCAAAGACCGTCAGATTGCTGAGAAAGACAAACAACTGGATCAGCAACAACAATTGACTCTTCAAGCTATGAAGGATCAAGAAAATCTTAAGCTAGAGCTGGACCAAGCAAAAGAAGAAGTCCAATCCACTAAGAAAGGCTTTTTTGCTCGTTTATTTGGAGGATAATCAAGGAGCTGTTTAGGTTACATGCTAACCTGATGGCTTCTTTTGTTTGTGAATAGTATAGTTGCTCAAGTAATACTCAATGAAAATCAAAGAGCAAACTAGGAAGCGAGCCGCAGGCTGCTCAAAGCACTGCTTTGAGG
>NZ_VMMS01000129.1:0-2942 GCF_013277315.1 Streptococcus sp. 2106 | reverse complement strand
TCCTGTCTTCCCGATTCATGGCGGTGTAGCTCAGCTGGCTAGAGCGTCCGGTTCATACCCGGGAGGTCGGGGGTTCGATCCCCTTCGCCGCTATAATGATCTTGTCGGACCTTTAGCTCAGCTGGTTAGAGCTCTCGGCTCATAACCGAGTGGTCGTAGGTTCAAGTCCTACAAGGTCCATTTGAATATTGGAGGATTACCCAAGTCCGGCTGAAGGGAACGGTCTTGAAAACCGTCAGGCGTGTAAAAGCGTGCGTGGGTTCGAATCCCACATCCTCCTTTTTTATTAACGCGGGATGGAGCAGCTCGGTAGCTCGTCGGGCTCATAACCCGAAGGTCGTAGGTTCAAATCCTGCTCCCGCAATAAGGCTCGGTAGCTCAGTTGGTAGAGCAATGGATTGAAGCTCCATGTGTCGGCGGTTCGATTCCGTCTCGCGCCATTTTATTGATAGTATTTATGCGGGTGTAGTTTAGTGGTAAAACTACAGCCTTCCAAGCTGTTGTCGCGAGTTCGATTCTCGTCACCCGCTTTGAACTTTGTTCAAATTACCAAGTTTTTTAACTTGGGCGCGTAGCTCAGGTGGTTAGAGCGCACGCCTGATAAGCGTGAGGTCGGTGGTTCGAGTCCACTCGTGCCCATTAATTGGAGAATTACTCAAGAGGCTGAAGAGGACGGTTTGCTAAATCGTTAGGTCGGGTAACTGGCACAAGGGTTCGAATCCCTTATTCTCCGTTTTAATGAGAGTTTGTAACTCTCTTTTTCATTTGGCTCTTTGTCAACTGTAGTGGGTTGAAGTCAGCTAAGCTCGAGAAAGGACAAATTTCGTCCTTTCTTTTTTGATGTTCAGAGCCTAAAAATCCGTTTTTTGAAGTTTTCAGGCTCTTTGTCAACTGTAGTGGGTTGAAGAAAAGCTAAAATCTTTATATATTGTCGATTTTATGGTTGTTCTAATTTATTATTACTTCCAACTCTTGAGAGAAATTTCTCCGCTATTGAGCCAGATTTCTTTTCCGTTATCACATTGCACCAAAAGTTTTCCACTTTCAGAGATGTCTTTAGCAAGTCCCTTGTAGTCTTTTTGATCTAGTGTGAAAGTAACTTCTTTTCCAAGAACGAATGACTGTTTTTTATATAGGTATAATAACTCATCTGCTGGTGTTTCGAAGAAAGCACGCCAGATTTCTATGATTAATTCATTCCTTGTTATTGGAGCTGTAGTTTTAAATAAGCTAGCAGCTTTTTCTTTTAATTCCTGAGGGAAGTCTTTAATAGTGAAATTGATACCTACTCCAATAATGATATCTGTGACTAAGCCTGTTTCTACAGAGGTCATTGCTTCAGTGAGAATTCCTCCAATTTTATGATTGTTTAGGTAGATATCATTGACCCATTTTATGTCGACATCTATTAAAGTTAGGTTCTTAATGGCTTTGTAGACAGCTCCAGCTACAAGTAGTGTGTAGGACGGTAATTTGTCATAGGGAAGATTTGGTTTAAGATGGAGGGTCATATAAATGCCACCTTGAGGAGAGTAGAAGGAGCGTTGAAAACGGCCACGCCCTGCTATTTGATAGGAAGCTAGATAGAGGGTGTTTGCTTCATAGCCTAAATCAATTGCTTCTTTTGCATCGAGTTGTGTTGATTTTGTTTCGGGTTTAAAACTGATTTTAATTGGAAGATTTTCTTCTAGAATCTCTGGAAGAATAAGGTCACCATTCATCAGTTTATATCCTTTGTTTTTGATACTATCAATTTCAATGCCTTCTTGTTCTAGGCGCCTGATGGCTTTCCAAATTGATGTTCGGGTCAGTGATAGTTCTTCTGCAATCTTTTCTCCGCTGATATAGTCGTTTTCTTTAGCTAGAATCTGATAGACAGCTTGGTAGGATTTCATAGTGTTGCCTTTCTCACTAGTTGGTATTGAGAGGATTCTTTTCTTGTATGACTTGGGGTCTGATTTAAGTATTGTTTATAAGCTTTTGAAAAATGGAGTGGATCTGAAAAACCTACCGAATATGCAATTACCTTGATGGACTCTTGGGTATTTTCGAGAAGTTGTTTAGCTCGGTGCATTCGAACGTAGAGTAGGTATTCTTTGGGTGATAAGGTATTAAATTCTTTGAATACGCTTGATAAGTAGCTTCTGTGAACGGATAGTTCTTTTGTTAAATCTTGAATTGTAAGTGATTGAGGATAGTGGCTATTAATTAATCGTTTGCATTCAAGATAGAGTTGGTAGGTTGATGAAATATTCTTTTTTCTGATTGGGAGCAATAGTTCCCAGATGAAACATCAGTTCATGGAGTTGTCCCATGATATGGAGTTGAGCTAATTCATTGGATTTTGTAATCTGAGCGAAGCGAACAATGTCTGAGATGAGTTTTGCAGTAGTCTGGGTATGACAAGTTTCAGATTGGATGAGATAGGATTGATCAGAAATTTGAGAAAGAGCAAAAAAATCAGGAGCTTTCCCTCCAGTGATTCCTAACCAGTAGTAGGCCCAAGGTTCTTTACTATCTGCTTGATATAGTTATTTAGTTTTAAAAAAGCGTTCCAAACATTCAAAAATAGTTGGGACTTCCCTTAATAAATCTGTTACTTTCTTTTTCAAGATAGCCCAAGCTTGCTCAATAGGATTCAAATCTGGTGAATAAGGCGGTAGAGGTAAGAAAAAGTGTTTATCTTGGATGCAGAGTTCATCCAAAATGTTCTTGGGATCAAAACTAGCATTGTCCATGATAATAACATGAGGTGTCTTCAAAGCAGGTAGGAGTTGCGTTTTGAACCACTCCCCAAAGAAATCGCTTGTCCTGCTGTTCTTGTAAATCATGGGAGCTATAAACTCTCCGTCTACTTGTCCTGCAACAATTGAAGTTCGCTCAAAACGACGTCCGCTAATCTTTTCATAGACTTTCTCCCCTCTAGGAGCCCCTGCATAAGG
>NZ_VMMS01000128.1:0-3374 GCF_013277315.1 Streptococcus sp. 2106 | reverse complement strand
GCAGTGCTTTGAGCAACCTACGGCTAGCTTCCTAGTTTGCTCTTTGATTCTCATTGAGTATCAGTATAGGTTATAAGAATAAGTCTTGTAGGGTTTTGGCAACACCGTCTTGGTCATTGGTCAGAGAAATTTGCTCATCTGCATAAGGGAGTAGCTCTGGATTGGCATTTTTCATGGCATAACCCTTCCCAGCAAAAGCGAGCATTTCGGTATCATTGTATTCATCTCCAAAGGCAATCAAATCTTTTTTGTCGCGATTCATTATCTTGAGCAAGTAGTCCAAAGCAAAGGCCTTGTTGACACCTTTTGGGGTACATTCAAGGATATTGAGCGGACCTCCCCAGGTATTGATAGAAAGTTGATGCTGGTAGAAGGCGTTCATGTCTTTTGCCAAGGCATATTTGTCACTGGCTCTGGTCTGCAAGAGGATACAGTTAGGGTCCTTGGTCACCAATTCAGGCTGGAATTGATCTTCAGGCTGGAAAGCTTCTACACCAAATAGTTTGGGATTGGCAATTTCTTCATTGAGATTTGTAATGTAGAATTTTTTACGATATTCTCCAGCGATAAAATCGGCTTGAATGTCCTCTGAACGTTGAACCATATCTAGCAGATATTTTTTGTTTACAGTCAAACACTTTTCAAAATCCCAAACTTGGTCTGGTAAATGAGTAAGGGATCCGTTGAAGTTAATCATAGGAGTGTCTAAGCCCAGTTCACGGTAAAAATCTTTTGACATACGGTAAGGGCGACCTGTCGTAATAATAACCTGATGGCCTTTTTCAGCAACTTTTTTGATGGTTTTTTTGGTAAAGTCAGAAATTTGACTGTCTGAGTTGAGCAGGGTTCCATCCAGGTCAACTGCAATAATTTTTTTCGTCATATGGACCTTTCTAGTGTGTTTTCAGATAAGATGTCTTCTATTATAACAGAAAGCAGGCAGAAAAGCAGATTCCAAACAAAAAATGAAATTGGATTAATTTCTTAAACAAATCAAACAAAGACATTGAAAAAGTGAATGATAAATGATATAATTCTATTATTGTTCGTAAAAATTAAAAGGAGATTGATGATGGACAAATTATTTAAACTAAAAGAGAACGGTACAGACGTTCGTACAGAGGTTCTCGCTGGTTTAACAACTTTCTTTGCAATGAGCTATATTCTCTTTGTAAACCCACAAATGCTTTCACAAACAGGAATGCCTGCTCAGGGCGTCTTCCTAGCGACGATTATTGGTGCAGTAGCGGGTACCTTGATGATGGCTTTTTATGCTAACTTACCTTATGCCCAAGCACCAGGTATGGGACTCAATGCCTTCTTTACCTTTACAGTTGTATTCGGGCTTGGTTATTCTTGGCAAGAAGCCCTAGCTATGGTCTTCATCTGTGGGATTATTTCATTGATTATTACCTTGACAAATGTTCGTAAAATGATCATTGAATCGATTCCAAATGCCCTTCGCTCAGCTATTTCAGCTGGTATCGGTGTCTTTCTTGCCTATGTAGGGATTAAGAATGCTGGACTTTTGAAATTTACGATTGATCCAGGCAACTATACTGTTGTAGGAGAAGGGGCTGACAAAGCTCAAGCAACGATTGCAGCAAACTCTTCAGCAGTTCCAGGATTGGTCAGCTTTAATAATTCAGCTGTTTTAGTGGCTCTTGCAGGACTTGCCATTACTATCTTCTTTGTCATCAAAGGGATTAAAGGGGGAATTATCCTCTCTATCTTGACAACAACTGTTCTTGCTATTGCAGTTGGTTTGGTAGATTTGTCAAGCATCGATTTTGCTAATAACCATGTTGGTGCAGCCTTTGAAGATTTGAAGACAGTCTTTGGTGCAGCTCTCGGTTCAGAAGGTTTGGGAGCTTTGGTTTCAGATACAGCTCGCTTGCCTGAAACTCTGATGGCCATTCTTGCCTTCTCATTGACAGATATTTTTGATACAATTGGTACCTTGATCGGTACAGGTGAAAAAGTTGGTATCGTAGCGACAAATGGTGAAAATCACCAATCAGCCAAATTGGACAAGGCTCTTTACTCTGATTTGATTGGAACGATAGTCGGTGCCATCGCAGGTACTTCAAACGTAACGACTTATGTTGAGTCTGCTGCTGGTATTGGTGCAGGTGGACGTACTGGTTTGACAGCCTTGGTCGTGGCAATCTGTTTTGTGATCTCAAGCTTCTTTAGCCCACTTCTAGCGATTGTACCAACAGCCGCTACAGCTCCAATCTTGATTATCGTTGGGATTATGATGTTGGCTAGCTTGAAAAATATCCATTGGGACGACATGGCTGAAGCAGTTCCTGCTTTCTTCACATCTATCTTTATGGGATTCAGCTACTCTATCACTCAAGGGATTGCAGTTGGTTTCTTGACTTACACTTTGACTAAGCTTGTCAAAGGTCAAGCTAAAGATGTTCATGTCATGATTTGGATTTTGGATGCCTTGTTTATCCTGAACTACATCAGCATGGCCTTATAATAGAATTACCCAGGGGGATTTCCCCCTTTTTTTAATACAAAGTCTAGGAGATGAATGATGGAAGAGAAAAGTATGTGGAAAGAATTGTTGAATCGTGCAGGATGGCTTTTGGTCTTTTTGCTAGCGACAATTTTATATCAGATTCCTTTAGCGGTTACTGCTATTTTAACTTTAAATGCAGTACCACTGTTGCAGTCAGGACTGATAGTCGCTGGTATTTCAATTGTGGTTCTGGTGCTGTTTATTATTGGAGCTCGTAAAACGCAATTAGCAAGTTTTAATTTTTCTTTTTTTAGAGCTAAGGATTTGGCACGTTTGGGATTAAGTTATTTAGTCATTATCTGTTTAAATATACTTGGTTCTATCTTGTTGCAACTGTCAAATGAGACCACAACAGCTAACCAGTCTCAGATTAACGATATGGTTCAGAATAGTTCTCTGATTTCCAGTTTCTTCTTGCTAGCCGTGCTTGCTCCGATTTGTGAGGAAATTTTGTGTCGTGGGATTGTTCCTAAAAAGATTTTCCGAGGCAAGGAGAACTTGGGATTTGTAGTCGGTACGATTGTGTTTGCTTTATTGCATCAACCAAGTAATTTACCTTCTTTATTGATTTATGGAGGTATGTCGATCGTTCTGTCTTGGACAGTTTATAAAACCCAACGTTTGGAAATGTCGATCTTACTTCATATGATTGTGAATGGGGTTGCTTTCTGTTTGTTGGCTCTCGTGGTGATTTTGAGTAGGACATTAGGGATTTCTGTTTAAGATTATTGACAATTGCTTACTTGTTTCTACTGGGAAAAAGATGAATGCAATCGTGTCCATCTTTTTCTTTTTATGGTAAAATCCCGACTTTATCACTTTAAAAATACAAAAGGGCAGC
>NZ_VMMS01000127.1:0-3870 GCF_013277315.1 Streptococcus sp. 2106 | reverse complement strand
AAAACATTGTTAGAAATCGATTTGACTGTCCTGATAGATTTGCCCTGTTCTTATTTCATTTCACTATAAAATTTTAAATTTGTGACCATATCTTGACTGTATTTTCCTCTCTTTTTCGAATAAATAAATAGAATAATCAAATCTAGATTAAAAAATGTGCTATAATGAAAGGAGAAGCAATATGACTGTACGTCATCCGGGCATTAGCCCGACCAATGATTTGGTTGCTAAGAAGATTTTTAGCAATCCGGAAATAACTTGTCAATTTATTCGCGATATGCTGGATTTACCAGCAAAAAATGTGACCATTTTGGAGGGAAGCAATATTCATGTCTTGCCGTCCCTGCCCTATTCAGCGCAAGATTTCTATACCAGTATAGATGTTTTGGCTGAACTAGATAATGGTACTCAAGTAATCATTGAGATTCAAGTCCATCATCAGAATTTTTTCATCAATCGCCTGTGGGCTTACCTTTGCAGTCAGGTCAATCAAAATCTTGAAAAAATTCGTCAACGAGAAGGTGATACTCATCAGAGTTATAAACACATCTCACCAGTATACGCTATCGCAATTGTGGATAGTAACTACTTCTCAGATGACTTGGCTTTTCATAGTTTTAGCATGCGAGAGGATAGGACAGGTGAGGTTTTAACAATTACAAACAATGGACAGGAAAACCATCTGGTTAAGATGGCATTCTTGGAACTAAAAAAATACAGAGAAACCAGCAAAGACGAGGTTCGCAAGCCATGGTTGGAGTTTTTCGGGAATAAACCCTTTACCCAAGAACCTGAGCGAGCCATCAGCCAAGCAGACCAACTGCTAGATTACAAGAGCTGGTCCGAGGAGGACAGGGAGATGTTTAGTCAACTACGTATGCGAGAAGAACAAGCCTTATTAGCACAGGACTATGCCTTGGAACAAGCTGAAGAAAAAGGGTTGGAGAGAGGTCGTGCAGAGGGGCTTGAACAGGGATTAAAAGTAGGTTTAGTAAATCTAGTCCGCCAAGGTCTTCTGACTTCTGAGGTTGCTAGCCAGCAGTTGGGCATAACCGTCGCTGAGTTTGAGGAGCTATTGAAAAAATACAAATAAGCCCTAAAAAATACAGAGAAACCAGCAAAGACAAGGTTCGCAAGCCATGGTTGGAGTTTTTTGTAACTCTCTATCTCCTAGATAGGGTTCGATAAAATACAGTGATTTCGGAGTTAGCTAGTTAGGTCATTTGTAAATCAAGTAAGCCTAAGAGAAGTAGTGATCTTAGAAAAACTGGAGCTGGCTAGCTAATAATCTAATCTATAAGAATCCCTAAGCAAGGGGTTAGAATCTATAAACTGGCCTATGATTTAGTTTTATCCATAAATGATTAAAAAGAGGGTATGGCGTGTCTACTACAGAAGAGCGGCTTTTTAATGATACAATGTTAGGATTTGTTTTTATCAATTAGCATTTGATGTGCTTAACATCAGGGGGAAATTACTTCGAAACAAACCGTAACTAAAATGTTATCAAATTGTAATAAAACCTTGATTTGTATATGTTTCTCAAGACAGAATCGTCAGGAAGCTTGATAGAATAGCTTTGTACAGCCTATCCATATATATATATATGTGGATAGGCTGTCTTTTTCTTGATACTAAGTGAGATAAAGAAGTCAAATGATTATCTTTTTAAAGTAATTTAAGGTATAATAGTTTAGTCATATCAGGTTGAATGATTGAGTGCATTTTTGATTCACAAGGCAAACCTTTGCATTGTGTTACAGTTATGGACTCAGTGATTTCACTTGAAAAAATTTAAACTAAAAAGGGGAACATCTAATATGTTTTATAGTGAGAAGGACGATAGAGAAAAACGCTTGCGGTTTTCGATTCGGAAGGTTAGTTTTGGAGCGGCCTCGGTAGCCGTGGCGGCACTCTATCTCTTTATGGGAAGTGGAGCGGTATCTGCTAAGGAAGCGCAGGCCGTACAGTTAAATGAGGAGGTGGCAGCTGATAAGGATTCGGAAACAGAGGAACAGCAGCCAACCTACGCTGCTCCTGCTGCAAAAGAACAAGGATCTGCAACCAATACTGAAGCAGGGGATGAAGGCAAGCAAGAGAGTCATCCAGAGACCAAAGAGGAAGAAGCCAACTCATCTGAAAGAAGCGAAACTACAACAAAGACTCGATCGGATGAAAACTCTGTGAGTGGGGATTCTAGCTCTCCAAAATCTGAAGGTGAAGGTACAAGATTAGAAGAAGCAAGCAGCAAGCCAAAAGTACGTAAAAGACGTGAAGCAGACCCTGCCCCACCAGCGACTGCAGCCGATGCCGATCCAGATGCAAATCAGACTTATACAGCTCCAGGGGATGATGCAAGTGTAGAGGATTTGGCAACTAAATTAAAAGATTTGCCTGAAACAGTAGAGAATGAGAAAAAACTTGCTAACATAGACCAAGTTGGTGCTACCAAAAGTATAAATCCAGGTGAAGTGAGTGAATTGGATGAATTTGGTGGTTGGAAGGCAGTCAATGGCGGAAAATTCGGTGTTGCAAGAAAGACAGATAACGGGGTATTTCCTATTGAGACTGTGAATACGGTTCGAACTCAAAATGGGAAAGATAAGACGTGGTTGAATGAATCTTCTTTTGAACGCTCAAAGAATTATGCACTATTCCTGGGGTTGGTGAGGACTAAAGCGACAGAACAAGAAGAAGTTGATGATCGTAGTAAGTATACGCAAGAAGGGGACTATAGTAATAAAGGGAAAGGGGTGACAAAATACAAGGGAATTGAAAAAACGTTTAAAAACTATTCTCCCGAGACAGGTTCTGATGTTACTGTGTCTTTCTATACTGGTATTACAGGAGATATTGATGGTAATAAAGCTGGTTATAAGGTTGAGGTAATAGCAAAAACAGCTGAGGGAAATGAAACTATAATTTATAATCAATCTTTTTATCCACAAAATGAAATTAGTGATGAAAATAAAATAGTTAAAAAACTTAATTTGGGAGGAGATGCCGTATTAGAAACTACTAGATCCCAAACTGAAGATAAGAAAAACGAATTGACTGAGAAATTGGGAGAGGATTCAAATAAGAGAAGATTAGGAACTTCTCATGGAACTTTTACTAGTAAAAATATTAGCTTAGCTTCTGGTGTAACAGAGTATACTGTGCGTATTAGTGCAGCGGATAATAAAAAATTGGGGATGGGATTTCAAGTTCCATGGAGGCAGTATGCTCTACCAGTTGTTGGAACAGGGTTTAGAGTTACTCAGGATACTAGGAAAGTAGCTAAGGACTTAGCTAAAAAAGTTTATGATGAATTAGCCAGACAAAAAGAAAAAGACACAAAATGGTCTACTTCTGAAACCAAGGCTGATTATGAAGAAAAATTGAACAAAATTAAGGAGAATTTGGATATTACATCTACTACTGCTAATTACAAAACAGTAGTGGAAGAGGCTCTAGAAAAACGGAAAACTCTGAATGAAGAATTAAAAATAAAACGTAAAGCAGCTGATGAAATAGCAGAAAAAGCAGCAGAGAAATTAGTTATGATAGATGATGATGACACATTATCAGAAAACGAAAAGGATGCAGCTAAAGAAGAAGTTATAGAAGATGCAAAAAAAGCGGCAAACAATGTTGCAGTAGCTACAGACCAAGGTGGTGTAGAAAACGCTAAAATGGAAGGGATTGCTGAAATAACCAAAGTTAATCCCGTAGGAAGAGACAAGGCGAAGAAAGCATTAGACAAGGCAGCAGAAACTGAGAAGGCAGAAATCAATGCAGACCCAAGCCTAACAGCGACAGAAAAAGAGCAAAAAGTCAAAGACTTGGAAGCTAAATTAACTGAGGAAAAAGGTAAGATTGATACTGCAG
>NZ_VMMS01000126.1:0-2395 GCF_013277315.1 Streptococcus sp. 2106 | reverse complement strand
AGGTCGACAAATCACAATTGGCAATCCAAAAATCTCTGGAAGAGCTTGAAACTTTGAAGAAATCTCTGATGCAGGAGTATTTTGGCTGATATTCTGCCATTGTAATTACGGTAATGATTTGTTATAATACAACAAAGGAGGAAATCAGATGGTCGTAAAAACAAGAAAACAAGGAAATTCAATCACCATTACGATTCCAAGTGAATTTAATATTCCAAGTGGTGTTAAATACGAAGCTAAATTGTTACCAAGTGGTGAGATTATCTTTACTCCTGAAGAATTGGGGCAGCAGGTTTCTTATGTATCTGATGATTCCTTTGACTTAAATTTAGATAAAATATTTGACGAATACGACGATGTTTTCAAAGCTTTGGTGGAAAAATGACAATCTATCTAACAGAAAAGCAAATTGAAAAAATAAATGCTTTAGCAATTCAACGGTATTCTCCAAATGAGAAAATTCAAACAGTTAGTCCTTCTGCCTTAAATATGATTGTGAACTTACCAGAACAATTTGTCTTTGGGAAGCCTCTTTATCCAACAATTTTTGATAAAGCAACGATACTATTTGTCCAATTGATAAAGAAGCATGTTTTTGCTAATGCTAATAAAAGAACTGCTTTCTTCGTTTTGGTCAAATTTTTACAATTAAATGGCTATCGTTTTTCTGTAACGGTAGAAGAAGCAGTAAAAATGTGTGTAACCATCGCAGTAGAAGCTTTAACTGATGAAAAAATGACAAGCTACTCCAAATGGGTTTCTGAACATTCTGTTAGAGAAAAGGTCAAAAAGTAACCTAGTATGCTGGATTTGAATGAGCATAAGAAAATAAATGAACAGACAATATTAGAATTCTGTAATGCAGAAACTGATATTGTCTCTTTTTATTGATGAATAAGAAAGTGAGAAATTATGGAATCAAAAGTTACAATTATCATGCAAGAAATGTTACCTCTTTTAAATAATGAACAATTACTAGCGTTGAGAGAGAGTTTAGAACATCATCTAGTAGACGGAAAAAAGCAGCAGAAGTATTCGAATAATAACCTGTTGCAACTATTT
This sequence comes from Streptococcus sp. 2106, assembly GCF_013277315.1. Classification (NCBI taxonomy): domain Bacteria; kingdom Bacillati; phylum Bacillota; class Bacilli; order Lactobacillales; family Streptococcaceae; genus Streptococcus; species Streptococcus sp. 2106. Next base: position 1,333 of record NZ_VMMS01000126.1, on the reverse strand, counting down.
ATTACCGCCAAGCAGGTAGAGGGCTGTAGCTCAAAAACAATTCGTTATTACCAGAGGACGATTGAAAACTTGTTTAATGGTATTAAGGAGTCTGTGACACAACTCACAACAGATGATTTAAGGAGTTATTTAGCAAATTACCAGTCTGAAAAGGATTGTAGTAAGGCGAATTTAGACAATATTAGGCGTATATTGTCTTCTTTTTTTGCTTGGCTTGAGCAAGAGGAATATATCATTAAAAATCCCATTCGACGGATAAAGAAAATTAAGACTGAGCAAAATGTGAAGGAAACTTATACTGATGAACATTTGGAAATTATGCGCGATAACTGTGAAAATTTGAGAGATTTGGCAATAATAGACCTACTAGCATCGACAGGTATGCGTGTAGGGGAGCTTGTACAGTTGAATCGTTCAGATATTGATTTTGAAAACAGAGAGTGTGTTGTCTTTGGTAAAGGAAAGAAGGAGAGACCAGTATATTTTGACACTCGTACGAAAATTCATTTAAGAAATTATCTTAACGACAGAAAAGATAGTCACCCTGCTCTTTTTGTAACACTAGTTGGAAAAGTCCAGAGGCTTGGAATTGCTGGTGTAGAGATTCGCTTAAGAAAGTTAGGAGAGAAACTCGGTATACAAAAGGTTCACCCACATAAGTTCAGAAGAACTTTAGCGACTAAGGCAATTGATAAAGGTATGCCTATCGAGCAAGTCCAAAAACTGCTAGGTCATAGCAAGATTGACACAACCCTGGCCTATGCCATGGTCAATCAAAATAATGTCAAGCATTCACACCAAAAATTCATCTCTTAAAAGCAAATCCCGATATTCCGAGGAGGTGGTTGCATGAAGAAAGTGAAATTAGGGGAATTAGTTTCTATTCAAACTGGTAAATTGGATGCCAATGCTGCAGTTGTCGGAGGTAAGTATCCATTTTTCACAACAGCAAAAGAAATTTTGTGGATTAACGATTATGTTTATGACGACGAAGTCGTTTTAGTTGCAGGAAACGGGGATTTAAATGTTAAGTATTATAAAGGAAAATTTAATGCTTATCAAAGAACTTATATTTTGAGTAATAATTCTAATGTAAAAATGAAATATCTATACTACTTTCTTGATAAGTATATAGAGATTTTGCGCTACCAGTCAATTGGAGGAGTAATAAAGTATATTAAATTTAATAATTTATCAAATGCTCTAGTTCCAATGATGAGTGTTTCTGAACAAGAAAATATTATTCAGAATTTTGAGAAAATAGATTATCTAATTTCAAAAAGAAGTCAGCAATACACGGAATTATCAAACCTTGTCAAATCCCGATTTAACG
>NZ_VMMS01000125.1:0-7013 GCF_013277315.1 Streptococcus sp. 2106 | reverse complement strand
GACGCCGCTGGAGAGAAACGGCTTATAGCCGGTGTACAAGCCACCCGTTTTCACGGGTGGTTATGACTGTTTTTACATAGAATAATTTGGTGCTTCATTAGTAATTTGTACATCATGAGGATGGCTTTCTTTCAAACCAGCACCAGACATTTCAATAAATTGAGCATTATCATGCAACTCTTTAAGGTTAGCTGCACCACAGTAACCCATACCAGAGCGAATACCACCAATCATTTGGAAAACAATATCAGCTGCCGCTCCTTTATAAGCAACACGACCTTCAATTCCTTCTGGAACAAGTTTGTTTGCTTCATTGACAGAGCCTTGGAAGTAACGATCGCTTGAACCTTTCTTCATAGCAGCGATTGATCCCATACCACGGTAAGTCTTGAATTTACGTCCTTGGAAGATTTCAGTTTCACCTGGAGCTTCATCAGTTCCAGCAAACATTGATCCAAGCATAACAGCATTTCCACCAGCCGCAAGTGCTTTTACAATATCTCCAGAATACTTGATTCCACCGTCAGCAATGATCGTTTTACCATATTCACGCGCAACAGCTGCAGCATCATAGATAGCTGTTACTTGTGGAACACCAACACCAGCAATCACACGAGTAGTACAGATAGAACCTGGGCCAATACCAACCTTGACAACATCTACACCCGCTTCATAAAGGGCACGTGCACCCTCAGCTGTTGCAATATTTCCAGCAATCAAAGTACGATCTGGGAAGTGAGCACGAATCTCAGCAATTTTACGCAAGACACCTGCAGAATGACCATGTGCAGTATCAATAACAATCGCATCTGCTCCTGCTTCAAAAAGAGCCTCTGCACGTTCAAATGTATCTGAAGTAACACCTACTGCACCTGCAACTAGTAGACGACCAAACTCATCTTTAGCGGCATTTGGAAACTCAATAACTTTTTCAATATCTTTGATAGTAATCAAACCAGAAAGACGACCTTCTTCATCTACCAAAGGAAGCTTTTCAATACGGTGTTCTTGAAGAATGCTCTCAGCTGTTGCAAGATCTGTACCCACAGGAGCAGTAATAAGATTTTCACTGGTCATATGATTTGAGATTGGTTGGTTATAGTCTGAAATAAAACGAAGATCTCGGTTTGTCAAAATACCAACCAATTTACGATTTTCAAGTGTTTCAACAACTGGAACACCACTGATGCGGTAACGACCCATAAGCTCATCTGCTTCAGCAATTGTATGTTCAGGCGTCAAGAAGAACGGATCAATAATAACTCCATTTTCAGAACGTTTTACCTTGCGAACCTCGTCTGCTTGTTGAGCAATTGACATGTTTTTATGGATAACTCCGAGACCGCCTGCACGAGCAATAGCAATGGCCATTTGACTCTCTGTAACTGTGTCCATGGCAGCGGTAATAATTGGGATATTTAAAGTCAAATTATCTGCCAATTTAGTTGTTAAATCTGCATCGTTAGGCAACACATGACTTTCAGCTGGAATAAGCAATACATCATCAAAGGTAAAACCTTTTTTCAAAAATTTAGTGTCCCAATTAGACATTCGAAGTTTCCTCTTTTCTTTCTTTTTGAGCTTGACTCTTTTTATATTGTATCTATCATACCATTCTATAAAAATTTGTCAAATGTTACAGGGGCAAATAAAAAACTATCTTTTCTTTGAGATAGAAATGATAGTTTCTTGTAAAATAAACCTAGTTAAAGTAATGAAGTCCCATTGCTCCTTTAACCTCAGATAAGGTCTGACCTGCAACTTCACGTGCTCTTTCACTACCTTTTTGAAGCATATTATAAACTTCTCCCATATCCTTAGCAAATTCAATACGGCGCTCACGAATAGGACCCAGTTCACGTTCTAATATTTCAAGTAGATAACGCTTGGTCTTCACATCACCAAGACCACCTCGTTGATAATGTTCTTTCATGTCAGCAATTTCTTGAGCATCTTCTGGACGACCAAAAACATCTAGATAATGGAAAACCATATTTCCCTCAATCTTACCTGGATCCTCAACGCGGATATGATCTGGATCTGTATAAATACTCATTACTTTTTTACGTAAAGTATCCGCATCATCAGCTAAATAAATACCGTTATTGAGTGATTTAGACATTTTAGCATTCCCATCCAAACCAGGCAAACGCCCTGCTCTTTCATTTTCTGGGTAAATACCTTCCGGTTCTACCAAGACATCACAGTTATATGCATTGTTAAAAGAACGAACAATTTCACGAGTTTGCTCAATCATTGGTTTCTGATCTGTCCCAACAGGAACATAATTAGCCTTGAAAGCTGTGATGTCAGCTGCTTGAGCAATTGGATAGACCAAGAAGCCTGTCGGAATACTTTCTCCAAAGCCTTTCTGAGCAATTTCTGTCTTGACTGTTGGATTGCGCTCCAAACGTGCTAATGAAACCAGATTCATATAGTACATAGATAGTTCAGCCAACTCTGGAATCTGGCTTTGAATAAAGATTGTCGATTTACTTGGATCCAATCCAACTGCAAGATAATCCAAAGCCACATTTCCGATAGACTCTACAATGGTTTGAGGATCTTTGGCATGATCTGTCAAGGCTTGTTGGTCAGCCAAGAACACAAACATATCATACTTATCCTCTTCCTGTAATAATACTCGATTTTTGAGACTTCCAACATAATGTCCAATATGCAATTTTCCTGTTGGACGGTCTCCTGTTAAAATAATGGGTTTAGTCATTTTATTCTCCTTCGATATGGTCCCTTCAATTATAGCATTTTTTTAATGAAATAACTGCAATTTATAAAAATAAATCAACCTTGCTATTTACGGATTTGTGTAAAGTATGCTGTAAATGTAATTTACACAAAATTGACAGATAAAAATTTGAATATTTCCGTATTTTCTAGTAGAATAAATATATTACACATATAGGAGAAAAACATTGCTTACAGTATCTGATGTTTCACTACGTTTTAGTGATCGCAAACTTTTTGATGATGTCAATATCAAATTTACAGAAGGAAATACTTACGGATTAATCGGTGCTAATGGTGCCGGAAAATCAACCTTTTTAAAAATTTTAGCTGGAGATATCGAACCTACTACTGGTCACATCTCTCTTGGTCCAGATGAACGTCTCTCTGTTCTTCGTCAAAATCACTTTGACTATGAAGATGAACGTGCCATTGATGTTGTTATCATGGGAAATGAAAAACTTTATAGCATCATGAAAGAGAAAGATGCCATCTACATGAAGGAAGATTTCTCAGACGAAGATGGGGTTCGTGCTGCCGAACTCGAAGGAGAGTTTGCCGAACTTGGAGGTTGGGAAGCAGAGAGTGAAGCCTCTCAACTCCTTCAAAACCTAAACATTCCAGAAGAATTACACTACCAAAACATGAGCGAATTGGCCAACGGTGAAAAAGTAAAGGTTCTCCTCGCCAAAGCACTTTTTGGTAAACCAGATGTTCTTCTCTTGGACGAGCCTACTAACGGTTTGGATATCCAATCGATTACTTGGTTAGAAGACTTCTTAATTGACTTTGATAACACAGTTATCGTAGTATCCCACGACCGTCACTTCTTAAACAAAGTTTGTACTCACATGGCCGACCTTGACTTTGGAAAAATCAAACTCTATGTCGGAAACTACGACTTCTGGAAGGAATCTTCTGAGCTCGCTGCTAAATTGCTAGCAGACCGTAATGCTAAAGCAGAAGAAAAAATTAAGCAATTGCAAGAATTCGTAGCTCGTTTCTCTGCTAATGCTTCTAAATCAAGACAAGCAACATCACGTAAGAAAATGCTTGATAAGATTGAACTTGAAGAAATTGTACCATCTAGTCGTAAATATCCATTTATCAACTTCAAAGCGGAACGTGAGATTGGGAATGATCTCTTGACAGTAGAAAATCTAACTGTAAAGATTGATGGTGAGACTATTTTAGATAATATCAGCTTTATCTTGCGTCCAGGTGATAAGACAGCACTTATTGGACAAAATGATATCCAAACGACTGCATTAATTCGTGCAATCATGGGAGACATTGACTATGAAGGAACTGTCAAATGGGGAGTGACCACTAGTCAATCTTACCTGCCAAAAGATAACTCAGCTGATTTTGCAGGAGGAGAGTCAATCCTTGACTGGTTGCGTCAATTCGCAAGTAAAGAAGAAGATGATAATACTTTCCTACGTGGCTTCCTCGGCCGTATGCTCTTCTCTGGAGATGAGGTTAACAAATCTGTAAATGTCTTGTCAGGGGGAGAAAAAGTTCGTGTCATGCTTTCAAAACTTATGCTCTTGAAATCAAATGTCCTTGTACTTGATGATCCAACCAATCACTTGGACTTGGAATCTATCTCAAGCTTAAACGACGGATTGAAAAACTTTAAAGAATCAATCATCTTTGCCAGCCATGACCACGAGTTTATTCAAACTCTAGCTAACCATATCATTGTCTTGTCAAAAAATGGCGTCATCGATCGTATCGATGAAACTTATGATGAATTCCTAGAAAATGCAGAAGTACAAGCAAAAGTTAAAGAACTTTGGAAAGACTAAATAAAACTTCAAAACTCAGTTGGGTTAACCAGCTGGGTTTTCTAACATTTTATGAGGTAACATGAAATTATTTTTTAAAACATATTGGATCTATTTTGTTTCTTTCATCATTCCCGTAATCATTATGATAGGAGTATATCTATCTCAAGGTATCTACTGGAATAGCGATACATCTCCACTATTAGGAGATGGGTTTCATCAATACGTTATTTTTGATGTAGCTTTACGAAATATCCTACATGGAAATGATAGTCTGTTTTATACCTTTACAAGTGGCCTCGGATTAAATTTCTATGCCCTATCTAGTTATTACTTGGGAAGTTTCCTTTCACCTCTAGTTTACTTTTTTGATCTAACGAATATGCCAGATGCTGTCTATCTGACAACTCTCTTAAAATTTGGATTGATTGGACTGTCAACTTACTTTAGTTTAAATAAATTATTTCAATCGATTCCTAATCCTTTAAAACTAGCTTTATCTACTTCCTATGCTCTGATGAGCTTTACCGTTAGTCAGTTAGAGATAAAAACCTGGCTAGATGTTTTTATCTTGATTCCTTTAATTATAACTGGTTTACACCTACTTATAACTGAAAAGAAATTCCTATTGTACTTTACAAGTCTGTCAATCTTATTTATCCAAAACTATTATTTTGGCTATATGACAGCATTGTTTCTTATTTTCTGGTATCTCTGTCAAATTTCTTGGGACTTTAAAACCCGCAAATCATCTGTTCTTGATTTTGTTGTCACCTCCTTTTTAGCTGGTATGGCTAGTTTAATTATGACTCTTCCCACTCTATTTGATTTACAGACACATGGGGAAAAATTGACTGAAGTTACAAAGTTTCAAACTGAAAGTAGCTGGTATCTTGATCTCTTTGCTAAGCAATTCATTGGTTCCTTTGACACAACAAAGTATGGAGCCATCCCAATGATTTTTGTTGGACTACTTCCCTTTATTTTAACTATTTTATTTTTTACCCTGAAATCTATTAAGTTTCACGTGAAACTTATCTATGCAATCTTCTTTGCATTTCTAATTGCAAGCTTTTATATTGAAGCTCTTGATTTATTTTGGCAAGGCATGCATACTCCAAACATGTTTTTACATCGCTATGCTTGGATTTTCTCTACCTTGTTAATTTACACAGCAGCGGAAGTCTTAAATCGTCTGAAAGAACTTAAAATCTGGAATTTTTTAGTTTCGCTTTTTCTTATAGTAACAGGATTTTTAGCTACCATCTATCTAAAATCACATTATTCTTTTTTAACAGATTTGAATATTCTGCTTACTCTTGAATTTTTGGTTGTCTATTCGCTTTTACTCCTTGCAGTTATCAAAAAGTTTATATCTGTGAATCTGTTTGCCATTCTAATCTCTTTATTTATAATAGTTGAAATAAGTTTAAATGCTTCATCTCAAATGGACGGAATTGCTAAAGAATGGGGATTTGCTTCTCGAAGTGCTTATAGTAGAGATATCCCAGCTATGGAATCTTTCTCAACATATATTGGAAATCAATTTACTCGTACTGAGAAACTAGAAACTCAGACAGGAAATGACAGTATGAAATTCAACTACAATGGAATCTCTCAATTTTCATCTGTTCGAAATCGTTCAGCAAGCTCTACTTTGGATAAACTTGGGTTTAAATCCTCTGGGACTAATCTCAATCTCCGCTATGCAAATAATAGTATTTTGGCTGATAGTTTATTTGGCATCCAGTACAATATCTCAGACAGTCCTATTGATAAGTATGGTTTTAAAGATATCTATCAAAAAGATAATCTTACCCTATATGAAAATCAATACTCTCTTCCGATTGCATTTGCTAGTCAATCTGTTTACAATGATGTCAAGTTCAATGAACATACCTTAGATAATCAAGCCTCGTTTTTAAATCAACTTGCTAACGTCGATTTTGATTATTTTTCTCCAATACCCTATGAAAAAACAGAGAATACTGATGATTTGATTAGTGTTACAAGTTCTTCAAATGAGGATGCAGCAATCCAATATCAAATTGAAGTGCCAGAAAACAGTCAAGTTTATCTTTCTTTCACAAACCTTCACTTTTCTAATGACAAACAAAAAAAGGTTGACATCCTTGTAAATGGTGAAAAAAAGACTTTTACAACTGATAATGTCTTCTCCTTCTTTAATCTAGGTTATACAAAAGAGACAAAAACTTTCAATATTCATGTTAGTTTCCCTGGAAATTCACAAGTATCATTTGAATCTCCTACCTTCTACCGTTTAGATACCCAAACTTTAACTGAGGCAATTCAAAAAATTAAAGAACAACCTGTAACAGTATCAACTTCTAAAAACAAGGTCTTTGCTAGATATGATGTCAAACAAGATACATCTATTTTCTTCACCATTCCTTATGATAAAGGCTGGTCTGCCTACCAAGATGGTAAGAAAATAGAAATTAATACTCAATCATTTTC
>NZ_VMMS01000124.1:0-4011 GCF_013277315.1 Streptococcus sp. 2106 | reverse complement strand
AAAGCTCGTCATCTTTTTTTGAAGTGACCTTCATCTGCTTTAAAGCTGCCCATACTGAAGGGACAGCACAATCAAAATGTGCCGCAATTTCCCGTAAAAAAGCATCTGGATAAGCCTCTACAAAGGATTTCAATTCCTCTAAAGGAATCTTTCGGTTTTTGACGACTCGCTTTTTCCTCTCTAAGTGTCCTTGTTCACGTAAGTTCTTTTCCCACGTGAAGAGAGTTCTGACGCCGACATCAAAAACCTTGGCTGCCTCGACATGGCTGTGCCCCTCTTTGATGTAATCTAATGCTCGCTGTTTAAAATCTGTACTATATGCCATAGCTTTATTATAACATGCTTGTTTGAAACTAAGCAACTATAACATTTTCCAAGGTAAATAATTAGAATGGTGTTCTAATACAGACACGCCTAATTTACCTTTATTATATTTTATAGACCTACTAAGTAAGTTATAAGCCTCCGTAGCACTTTTAGTGAAAAGCACATTGTAGTTACTGGCACTTAGAAAATTTTTAATTTTTTTCTTAACAGCCTCATATTCATTAGAAAAAATTAAATCATTTTTTGAATTATGTCTCTTAATGTTTATTGGAATTCCTGAATAAACTTCTGTTAATTTATTAACAACAGCTTTTGGCTTGGGAACTGTAGCTGCATTATCAAAATAAATAATATCTGATGTTTGAAAAGAAAATAAATTCCTCAACATATTTCACCACTTTGAAAATCTACTACCATTAAAAATTTCTACTTCCTAAGATTTAAAATTCGATTTATGTAATACATTGTATTGGCACATCTTTTTGGGAAATACAACTGAACCATTTAATACTACTACAGAAACTTCATCACTACTATGGCTTCTGCTGACTTCTCATGATTCCTTGTTACTATGCTTTAGGCGCTCATGAAACCTCACGGAATCAGTCCCAGATCTTTCTTCCTTTATAACAGAGGACGTTAAAAGGTTACAGTGAAAATAGGAAATCGGACGCAGAGTCTTTGGACTCTAGGAAGATTTATCTTTTTCACACAAACCTTAGTCCGAATTCAATTACTTTCATGACTTACAGATATAAGTTACGACTACCTATATAAACTTTAGAGTTCTTGGCTATCTCATCTGCTAGATAGGCTTTCCTAGCACCTCTCTGTTCCTAGAACCAGGATTTCGCTATTCTTTCCTCTAACGTTTTTTACTCTAACGTCAGAGTCTATCTCCAGACCGTCTTCGTCCGCTACCTCACGATAGTCAGGATTGAGGGGCGCTGTTGGGTTCATCGGTAGCTAGTGCCCACAGAGGACTTGTTCCTCAGATGTAGGCCATGACCCGTCGTACCTAAAAAACTATCCGACCTTAACTTAAGACCAGATAGTTCATCATTTTTATTTTTCAGCTGTAAGGGCAGCCATTGTGATGTAGTTGTATGGTTTGTTGAAGTGTGGCAAGAAGAAGAGGTCTGTCAATGCCAATTTATCAATTGTTACATGCTCTTGGATAGCAAGTGAGAACATGTGAATTCCCATGCTGATTGAAATATCGTGTGAAACCATTTGGGCACCAAGAATTTCACGGCTATCTTTGTCAAAGACAATCTTAATCGCTACTTCATGGTTATCGTGTTTCATGAATTCTGGTTTTTGAAGATCGTTAAATCCTGTCTCAGTCGCATTGTAACCTGCAGCTTTTGCTTTTTCAAGAGTCAAACCAGTTGAAACCATGTGAAGACCATAGATTGAGATACCGTTTGAACCTTGAACACCGATTCCTTCCAATTCATGTCCACAAGCATTGTAGGCACCAACGATACCAGTACGAACTGCGTTTGAAGCAAGGGCGATGTAGCTTGTGTCTTTACGAGCATTATCATAGACAGTCGCACAGTCACCAACTGCAAATACACCTGGAATTGAAGTTTCTTGTTTCTTATCTACAAGGAAAGCACCATTTCGGAAGAGTTCAATCTTACCGTCAGCAAGAGCTGTGTTAGGACGGAAACCAACCGCAAGAACAACCATATCCACATCAAAAGTTTCTTTATCGGTAATCAAGCGTTCAACTTTACCGTCACCTTCGATTGCTTTAACAGTTTGACCAAGAGCCAAGCGGATGTTGTGGTCTTCCAAGTTCTTCGCCATCATTTGTGTAAAGTCTTTGTCATAGTAACCGTTCAAGACAGTATCAACGATATCGACAAGGACAACTTCTTTTCCAAGACGCTCAAAGGCTTCAGCAAGTTCAACACCAATGTAACCACCACCAACAACGGCGATACGGTCAAGGTGTTGGCTCTTGTCAGCAAGTTTATTGATCACTTCTTCAGCGTTTTGGTACAATTTCACGAATTGTACGTTTTCAAGAGTTGCTTTAAATTCGCGGTTTCCTTTAAGAATTTCAACACCTTCTATTGGTGGCAAGATTGGTGTAGAACCTGTAGCGAAAATCAATTTCTCGTATGATTCTTTGTGCTCTTTTCCTTCAACTTCGGCTGTGACTACTTTGTTATCATAGTCGATTGAAAGAACAGGTGAGTTCATGTAAACCTTAGCACCTTTAGCTTCCAATTTTTCTTTATCAGAATAGAACAAGCCTTCAGCACCGTCAATTTGATTACCAATCCAAAGAGCCATTCCACATCCTAGGAAAGAGATGCTAGAGTTTTGGTCAAATACAACAATTTCGTTCTCATTTCCAAAATTATCCAACATAGTATTAATACATGCTGTACCAGCATGGTTAGCACCGACTACAACAATTTTACTCATAAAAAATTTCCTACTTTCATTCTAAATTTACCTTACTAGTATACCATTTATTGTCAGCGTTTACCAGAGGTTTGCTATTACTTTATCATTTTTTATCAAAAACAATTCTCCATTTATCCTAATTTCAAGCCTAATGAATTTTTTTTAAGCATATTTCTTGACTTTTTCCAAATTTAATTTATGAAAATTCTAGCTTTATGGTATTATAATAACATGAAAATAAAATACAAGGTCTTCCATTTATATAATTATTTGATATTGCAACTTATTTTCTACAAAAGAAAAAAGTTGCTAGCTTGCCTCTTCGTTCACATTCTGAACTCCTAACGGGAACCACTATCACTATTTCATTAGTTAATGAGTGAGCAGATATCTTACTCCAAAAATCCTTTGATTTGCTCAAAGAGCTTGAATACCATTTCAATGCCAATAGTCAAGAATCTGAGTTGATGGAAATCAATTATCAAGCAGGAATAGCCCCCGTCACTGTTCATCCAGACCTGTTTGAACTGATTTCACTTGGTTTAGAACATAGCCTAGCACTCTATAGCCAGCTCAACATCAGTATTGATCCTCTAATTCAAACCTGGCGCATTGGTTTTTCAGATGCCAAAGCTGCACAACCTCAAGAAATTGAAGCGGTGCTGTCTCTAATCAATCCTCATGATATCGAGTTAGATTCTTCTACTTCCATTGTATTCTTAAAGCAGAAAGGAATGAAAATCGATTTAGGTTGTTTAGTCAAGGGTTATAGTGCAGATAAAGAGTGCCCAATTTCTTAGAAAAGAGGGTATGACTTCTGCCTTGATCAATCTGGGAGGGAGTATCCTGACCATTGGAAAAAATCAGGCAAGAGGGGATAACCCTTGGCAAATCGAGATTCAAGATTCAGCCAATCCGAGGGGAAATCACTTAATGACCATTCCCGTTGTCAATCAATCTGTCGTGACTTCAGGCATTTATGAACGTCACCTGACAGTCGATGGACAAGATTACCATCACATTTTTGACAATAGACTTCCTGCAAAACTAGAATCCTAGTTCATGATTGATAATACCAACAATCAAATTCATTCGTAATCCGAAGCGTTTACGATGATTTCGATAGGTTGTTGAAAATATTTTAAACGTTTTCATAGTGAAATGAAATAAGAACAGGACAAATCAATCAAGACAGTCAAATCGATTTCTAACAATGTTTTAGAAGTAGAGGTGTACTATTCTAGTTTCAATCTACTA
>NZ_VMMS01000123.1:0-3683 GCF_013277315.1 Streptococcus sp. 2106 | reverse complement strand
GTTTGCTCTTTGATTTTCACTGAGTATTCCTTCATTTTCTCCTGCAATTGAATTCTTGCTCGGCTTTTTGTTTTCTATTTCTTTAAAATCAAAGTAGCTCTTTTGTTAATAACTCGATCAACAAACATCGTGGTACAAGTATCTACTTTGAAATTTATCAACCACTTAACAACTGATACTGCCTTCTAGGAAAACGATGACATTCTTCCTAATAAAACTTCTCATATATAGCATAAATTTCTACTCTTTTTAATTTTAAATGAGTCTCAGCATGGCAATCACTTTAGAATTTAAGCCGCTTCTCCAGCTCGATCATTGATGAGCTCAATGGTTTGAACAATATTACGAAGTACTGGTAGTTGGTGTTGGAAGAGTAGTTGAACAGATCCATAAGATTTAAACGGCTCTTGTGTTAACACTTTCGTCTCTAAAAAACCATTTTCTACAATGTAGTCTACAATCAATTTTACAAATGAAATCTGCCTAGCATTAAGGTTCTCATCCGACAAAAATTTAGAAAAAATACGATTGGCAGACTCTCTATCTAAGCCAATAATCTCACGCACCAATCTCGGAATTGCCTTATTTTCATAATGATGTTGGTAGTCTGCTTTGCTACCTAATTTTTCCCAGAGCAATTTTTCAAGTGCAAGCATATCATCAGATGTCAACTTTTTATTATGGTATAGCTTAGAAATGGACTCTTCATCCAGATGAGTTTTCAAGTAATGCTCAACTTTTTCATTATAAGATCGAAGATCGTTGACCTGCAAAAATGCTGTGGTCTCGTGAACAGTGGAGAGTATACGATCTTCAAAGTTAACATAGTAGGGTTTACGGTCTGTCTTATCCAAAAACTGTAATAAATCTCGAATAGCAAGACGAATTTTTTCCAAATCAGACAAGTTAACTTCTTTCCAAAATTCAGGCTCCTGTACTTTCCCGATAATTTCAGCCTGCTCAAAAACCTGCGGAATATTACCAATAGCAGAAAGAGCTCTAGCTGTCTTCATCACTTGGGAAATATGAACAGTGGAAGATTTAGCTGTCAGTTGCCCCAACTGAATATGAAGCAACCACAAATCAAATCTCCTCGCCATCTCATCTTCTTTATCTTCATCAAATAAAAGCGGAGAGAGATTTTTTTGAATGGTTTCACTTGTAACAGCAGTTAGATTCTGCCAACTTTCCAATTTCCTATAGCTATAAACTATATCTAAAACCATACGAACCCTGAAGTCCAACTCATTTAAGCTCTCTATACGACCTTGAAGTTCTGAGACAAGCTCCTGACGGTATGCTCTCGCAAACTGATCTTCTTGGTATTGGAGTCCCTGAAGTTCTCGAATCAAGTCCACTTTGATATTAAATAAACGCTGAGTCAACGAAACAATGTGACGACCCTCTCCATCTCTTGGATCTGCACGAAAATAATCAAAATTGTCCCCATAATCAAATACCAAGAAGTTTTCCTTATCCTGCTCAGGTCCAAATAAATCTTTACATAGACGGGTTCCTCGACCAATCATCTGCCAAAACTTAGTTTTAGAGCGTACTTTCTTGAAGAAGACTAAATTAACAACCTCTGGTACATCAATACCTGTATCTAACATATCGACAGAAATCGCAATTTGAGGATACTTCTCCTTAATTTTAAAATCATCAATCAAGGTCTGATAATGCTTCATACTATAATCAATCACCTGAGCATAGTCGCTCCCTTTTTCAGGATAGCGGTTGTTAAAAATACCTCTGATATATTCCGCATGATCATGATTTTTAGCAAAAATAATAGTTTTACCAATTTCATCACCCGAGGCTGTCTGAATTCCTCTTGTCATGAGTTCATTTAAAACAATTTCTACTGTACTTTTATTGAAAACAAAGGAATTAAATACACTCCCATCAATATCTTTTTCACAGCTATCGTCTTCAAATTTGCTATCAAAATGTTCCTTTTCTTCTTCGGACAAATCATCATAATGTAGACCATCCGTAGGTAGTTTCAGTTTGGTTTCGATAGAATGATAGGCTACTAAATATCCGTCTTTAACAGCCTCTTCCAAATCATATGCATATGTTGGAACCCCATTCTCCAAATTAAAGAATCCATAGGTGTTTTTATCTAAATCTTGACGCGGAGTAGCTGTTAAGCCTACAATTCTTGCATCAAAATAATCAAAAATGGACTTGTATTTCTGATAAATAGAACGGTGAGATTCGTCAATTATGATAAGGTCAAAATGCCCAACAGTGAAAGGGCGTTGATTTACTTCTTCTTGACCACTAATCGCTCCAATCATGGTCGGATAAGTTGAAAAGACCATGCGACTTGATTGAGCTCCTTCTTTATCTTCTAAGAAGTTACAAACGGAAAGATCTGGGAGTAATTTTCTAAACGAATCATATGCTTGCTTAACCAAGGAAGTTCTATCGGCTAAGAAGAGAACGTTTTTTACCCAGTTATGACGTGATAAGATATCAACTAGAGAAACTGCTGTACGAGTTTTCCCAGCCCCAGTTGCCATAACCAAAAGTGCCTGTCTACGATGATTAGAGAAAGCTTCACAAACGCTTGCAATCGCGTGTTTTTGGTAGTGACGCCCGGAAATATCGTCCCTAATTTTACTAGAAATATCCTCAAGTGGTTTTTGAAGATGACGTCTATCCATCACTAATTGCAATTCTTCTTGAGAATAAAAGCCTGCAATCTGGCGGCGGTTCGGACCATCAAGTATATAGTGCTTCAACCCATTTGTAATAAAGCAAATTGGCTGATAGCCGATATGTTTCTCCAAAGCTTCAGCATATTCTTTGACCTGTACTTCCCCTACTTCTGGATTGACAGAGGCTTTTTTAGCCTCCACAATCGCTAAAATTTTCCCATTTTTACCATAAAGTACATAGTCACAGTAACCAATTCCTGAACCGTGCTTCAGACCATCAACGGCTATCTCAACACGACAGTTTTCTTCAAATATCCATCCTGCTAAACGGAGATCGATATCAATAAAGAGCTTTCTTGTCTCTGCCTCAGATAATTGATCAATATGGAAAGGCACATCTTGCCGTTGCGCTGCAGTCTCACGTTTTTCAGTATAAGTCTCTTGAACTTCTACGGACTGAGCAGCCATCTGTTCATGAAAATCAGGCAGTTCTGGTAAACTGTCTTGTAACTTTATCATAGATTGTGGAGTTTCTCGGTATTTGATGTTTGCTGAAAGTGGTAAGCACTTCTCATCAAAATAACGCTCCACAAACTCATTGCTGTAACAATAATCGATAAAATTAACAAACTGATACAAATGATGCAAAGCTAAAATCGCTTCTCGTTCCTTAATTTCACCACCATGAGCAGCATGGTTTCCCCACCGAATCAACAGAACTATCTGCTTGTGGAGTTCAGAATCTACGATATCCCTAAAATCATCATCCCATACTAAAGAAGATAGAGTAGCACGATAGGGAGCTTCTAAATATGAATCGTGACTATATATCCAATGGACAGCCTGCTCTAAAGCACGACGCGCCATAAAGGCAGTAGCCACAGTTGATGTAGCAATCATATTCTCAGCTTCAATGCAAGGTTTTGAAAAAGATTCATATTCGTCATTTTTTAAAAGAAAGCTAAAATTTCCCATTTTTTTCTCACTTTAAACAAATAGTTTATACTGGACTAAAAT
>NZ_VMMS01000122.1:0-4944 GCF_013277315.1 Streptococcus sp. 2106 | reverse complement strand
GCGGCAGCCTTGAATGGACAAGGGACTGACAAAGAGCCATTACGAACAGCCGCAACAACAGATGCGACAGCTACCAAAGAGACAGCTAAGTATCAAAATGCAACAGCAGACAAGAAAAAAGCTTATGATGCAGCATTAGAAGCCGCTCAAAAAGTTCTAGCAAAAGCAGGAGCTACACAAGCAGAGGTGAATGCAGCTAAGCAAGCAGTAGAGAATGCAAAAGGTCAATTGGATGGAGTGGCAAGCGACAAGTCTGCCTTGAATGTCGAGCTTGGTAAAGAATCTGGCACGAAAGAATCTGACAAGTATCAGAATGCAGACCAAGCTAAGCGTACTGCCTACGATCAAGCACTTGCGGCAGCGAAAGCTGTAGTAGCTAAAGAAGGTGCAAGTCAAGCAGAAGTTGAGAAAGCTAAGAATGACTTAGTCGCAGTAGCGGCAGCCTTGAATGGACAACCAACAAGTAAAGATGAGTCAAAAGACGAAACTTCAACAAAACCTGAAAATTCTGGTAATGCAACAACAGAGAGCGGACAAACAGAACCAGAACAACCAAAAGGAAATTCAACTGAGGATGTTTCAACCGAATCAAACACAGCCAATTCAAATGGAAACGAAGAAATTAAACAAGAAAATGAAGTAGAACCTGATAAAAAAGTAGAAGTTCAAGAGAAAACAATAGAACTAAGAAGTGTTTCTGATGTGGAGCTCTATAGTTATGAAGGAGATCGGTCAAAACAGCATACAAGCTTGGATAAAGTACCAGATAATAAATCTGCTTATTTCATTAAGGTGAAATCAGCTAAATTTAAAGATGTACTACTTCCAGTTTCAAATATTGAGGACACTATAAAGGACGGTAAAGCAGTCTATAAAATTACAGCTAGCTTGGAACACTTGAAGCAATCTGTAGACAATCAATATCAAGACAATTTTACTTATTATCTTCCAAAAGTTGTTCAAAACGATGGCCCTATCTACACATCATTTAAAAAATTAATAACTGATATGAATAGTAGACCAAGTGGAACATTCACACTTGGTGCAACAATGAATGCTCGCGAGTTTGAGTTAAATGAAAACCAAGAAAGTTATGTTACAAATAACTTTACAGGGAAATTGATTGGTAGTCATCAAGGTAAACATTATGCTATCTATAATTTGAAAAAGCCGTTATTTAATACATTAAATAATGCTACTATTCAGGATCTCACCTTGAAAGATGTCAATATTTCTGGTAAGAATCATGTCGCATCAGTTGCTAAGGAAGCCACAAATTCTTCAACTTTAGATAACGTTCACGTAAATGGAATCATTGCTGGTGAGCTAGGTATCGGAGGACTTGTCCAAAAAGTTGATAATTCTACAGTAAGAAATAGTAGCTTCACTGGAAGAATAACAAATACCTTTGTTACAACCTCTCAGTATGCAATTGGTGGCTTAGTAGGACAATTAACTGGATCTAATTCTGTAGTAGACCATTCTATTTCAACAGTAACCATTTCAAGTAATGCAGAATATTCTAACCAAACCATTGGTGGAATTGCAGGTATCGTAGAAAATAATGCAACTGTAAAAAATAGTTATACTGAAGGTGAAATAAATAATGCTAAACCATTCGCTAGAGTTGGTGGAGTTGCAGGTTCCCTATGGACGCAAGAAGGTGGAACAGATGATAATACCGGCCACTTGAATAATGTTCTCAGCGATATGAATATTACAAATGGGAATGCGATTTCTGGTTACCACTTCAATAATATAAAGGAAACAAATGTCTATAGTAATAAAGAAAACAAAGTAGTCAATGTTCAACAAGTTGATGATGAGGTGATGTCAGTTGATTCCACTGTAGAACGTGGTACTGAGATTGAAAAAACAGCAGTTCAAGCTAAGAAAGAGAAGATTACTAAAAAACACACTGTCACAGTGGAAGATTTCACAAATTCTGCTAAACAGGATGTAGATTATACCAAGGCAGCTCATTATCAGGAGACAAGAAAAGTTGCATATAAAAATATAGAAAAATTATTACCTTTCTATAATAGAGACACCATTGTGAAATATGGAAATCAATTATCAACTGATCATAACCTGTATAAGAAAGAACTGTTATCTGTTGTCCCTATGAAAAATGAGGAAGTAGTCTCAGATATCACTTCAAACAAGAATTCTATCAACCATTTATTACTACATTACAACGATGGAACATCTGAGAAAGTAAACATAACCTACCATAATGACTTTGCAAATCTGGCTGAGTATACTATTGGAAGTACAGGTCTAGTATACACACCAAATGCTTTCCTAAAAGATTACACATCTATAATAGACAGAGTTAAAAACGACTTAAATACAGTACAGTATAATCCAACTGCTCTTAAGAATTTGTTAGGAATCTCTGATAATATTAAATTAACAGAACTCTATCTAGATGAGCAATTCACTAAGACAAAAGATCACTTGACTGAGACTCTTAAAAAATTGCTTTCAGCTGATGCTGCTGTTTCTGGAAATAATAGTGCTATTGACAATTACATTGTTGATAAAATCAAGCGAAACAAAGAAGCCTTGATGCTAGGATTAACCTATCTAGAACGCTGGTATGATTTCAAATTTGATAAGGCTAGCGCAAAAGATTTGCTTATGTTCCATATGGATTTCTTTGGTAAGGGAAATACCTCTCCTCTTGATACGATTATTGAACTAGGTAAATCTGGCTACAACAATCTCTTGGCAAAAAATAATGTGGTTACTTACAATGCCTTGCTGACGAATAACTACGGTACAAAAGACCTGTTTAGTGCTTTAGAAGGCTATCGTAAAGCATTTGCACCTACTCAAACTAACAATGACTGGTTTAAATCACAGACCAAGGCTTATATCGTTGAAGAAAAATCTAATATTCCAGAAGTGAGGGCTAACCAGGAAAAAGCTGGTAGCAAGTACTCTATCGGTGTCTATGATCGAATCACTAGCGACAGCTGGAAATACCGTAACATGGTACTGCCTCTACTTACCTTACCAGAAAAATCAGTCTTTGTTATCTCGACTATCTCTAGTCTAGGATTTGGTGCTTATGATCGTTATCGCAATAGTGACTATAAGGCTGGTGATAAGCTCAATAAGTTTGTTGAAAAGAGTGCTCACGAAACAGCAGAGCGTCAACGAGATCACTATGATTATTGGTATCGTATTCTAGATGAAAAAGGGCGTGAAAAGCTTTATCGAAATATCTTGCTTTATGATGCCTATAAATTTGGAAATGATAATACTGAAGGAAAGGCTAAAAAAGTAGCAGATTTTGATGATCCAAATCCTGCTATGAAACATTTCTTTGGACCTGTTGGAAATAAAGTCGGTCATAATGAACACGGTGCTTACGCCACAGGTGATGCCGTTTATTATATGGGGTATCGTATGTTGGATAAGGATGGAGCTATCACTTATACTCATGAAATGACGCACGATTCAGATCAGGACATTTATCTAGGTGGATATGGCAGAAGAAGTGGACTGGGACCAGAGTTCTTCGCCAAAGGATTGCTACAAGCGCCAGACCATCCAGATGATGCGACCATTACCATTAACTCAATCTTGAAACATTCAAAATCTGATAGTACAGAAGGACAACGATTACAAATACTCGATCCAACTACGAGATTTAAAGACGCAACAGATCTTCAGAACTACGTCCACAATATGTTCGATGTTATTTATATGCTAGAATATCTTGAAGGTAAATCTATCACAGAGAAACTTACTGATTATCAGAAAATGGAAGCTCTTAGAAAAATTGAGAACAAGTATGTAGAAGATCGTGAAGATGGAAATAAGGTTTACGCAACAAATGTAGTCAAAGATTTGACAGTAGAAGATGCTAAAAAACTGACAAGCTTTGAGAGTTTGATTGATAATAACATCCTTTCAGCTCGTGAATACAAGTCTAAAGAATACGAAAGAAATGGCTACTTCACTATTAAGTTATTTGCACCAATTTATGCAGCATTAAGTAGTGATATAGGAACACCAGGTGACCTGATGGGACGTCGTATAGCCTATGAACTACTAGCTGCTAAAGGCTTTAAAGATGGTATGGTACCATATATCTCAAACCAATACGAAGAAGAAGCCAAACAAAATGGTAAAAAGATAACTATTTATGGTAAAGAACGCGGATTGGTGACAGATGACTTGGTTTTGAAAAAGGTATTTAACGGTCAATATAAAACTTGGACAGAATTCAAGAAAGCTATGTACAAAGAACGCCAAGATAAGTTTGGACAATTAAATACAGTGTCATTTAAGGATCCATCAATTCCTTGGTATATTCGCGGAACAAAAACTATCAATAGCGTGACTGAATTACAGAAATTAATGGATGAAGCTGTTCGTAAGGATGCAGAAGATAATCGTTATTCTTGGTATAACTATAATCCAGAATATGATAGTGCGGTTCATAAGTTGAAGAGAGCAATCTTTAAAGCCTATCTTGACCAAACCGATGATTTTAGAAGTTCAATTTTTGAGAATAAAAAATAGTGTTTACTATTAGGAAATAAAAATTGAATGTAGAGAATTAGAATTGTCATTATTAAAAAAGATAAATTTTCCATTCGGAAAATAAAATGTATTGTTGGTTCGGTGTTACTCGGAAGTGTCTTGGTTGCACCGTAACCGTCCAATAGCGAAGTATATTGAAAAATCTCCAGACTAGGGAACTCACGGATAGTTCCTAATCTGGAGATTTCGGCTCTTTGTCAACTGTAGTGGGTTGAAGTCAGCTAAGCTCGAGAAAGGATACATTTCGTCCTTTCTTTTGTAACCGCCCAATAACGAAGTATATTGAAAAATCTCCAGACTAGAGAACTCACGGATAGTTCCTAATCTGGAGATTTCTTATTTACACTTTTCTTGTACAACTTTAGTCCATGGTAAATAAGCCTC
>NZ_VMMS01000121.1:0-789 GCF_013277315.1 Streptococcus sp. 2106 | reverse complement strand
TTTCTCAGGTCAAGTCTTTCTCTTTTGTGGTGGACGTAAAGACCGCTTTAAAGCTCTTTACTGGGATGGTCAAGGATTTTGGCTACTATATAAACGCTTTGAGAACGGTAAGTTGACTTGGCCAAGTACAGAAAAGGATGTCAAAGCTCTCACACCTGAACAAGTAGACTGGCTGATGAAGGGCTTTTCTATCACTCCAAAAATAAATTCATCAGAAAGTCGTGATTTCTATTGAAATGATGCCTTTCTTTTTAGTATAATAAAGTTAGAAAACAAGGAGGGGAAGACGATGAAAGACTTATTAAACATCATTCAACAACAGAGTGCTACAATTGATAGTCTCACCAATGAACTTGCCCTTCTTCGTGAACAAGTGGCTTATCTAACGCAAAAGCTCTATGGAAAATCCTCTGAGAAAAGTGTTTGTCCATCTGGACAAGTCAGCCTTTTTGAGGAGGAAGCTTCATCTGATGAAGATGGAGAGGTTCCCAGTTGAAAGAGAAGAAATCACCTATAAACGTAAGAAAGCTAAAGGGAAACGTCAAGCTCTTCTTGCCCAATTCGATTCAGAAGAAGTTCATCATCGCTTAGAGGATTGCATTTGCCCTGACTGTCAGGGAGAGCTAAAAGAGATTGGAGCGAGTCTTCAAGGCCAAGAATTAGTCTTTATTCCTGCGCAATTAAAACGCATAGATCATATCCAACACTCTTACAAATGCCAAGCATGCAGTGAGAAAAATCCGAGTGATAAAATTGTGAAAGCTCCTATCCCTAAAGCCCCTTTGGCGC
>NZ_VMMS01000120.1:1991-6248 GCF_013277315.1 Streptococcus sp. 2106 | reverse complement strand
GTGTGACGCACCAAGGGAGAAGTCTGCCCTTTTGAGGAAATCTAGCGAGGAAAAACGATACTGGAACAGCAGAAAGTAAAACTGACCTCATAAGGAGGAAAAAAGTGGCTCATGAGGTCAGGGGTTTGGTAAGTTACATCTAGTTGAGAGAGGTATGAATGATTTGGGATAAATTTTCAACATCGCAAATATGTGGGGCAAAAACACAATTTTAGGAGAAAAAGAAGTAAATCTTCCCATAATAAAACGCATAATATCAAGTTTTCACACCTGATATTATGCGTTTTTCAGATTTTAAAGACTTTTTCCAGCCTTCATTTTACATATGTTTTAAACGTTCAATCCGTTCTGAGATAGGTGGGTGGGTATAAAAGAGTTTTTTGAACCCTCCCCCTTTCTTAGGATCATTGATATAAAGTGCACTGCTAGCATCATCGACGTGGCGACTCATAGGTTTGCTATTGTCCAACTTATCTAGGGCATTAATCATTCCCTGGGGATTGCGAGTCAGCTCGACACTAGATGCATCTGCCAGAAATTCCCTCTGACGAGAAATAGCGAGCTGAAGCAAGGTTGCAGCGAGAGGTGCCAGTACAATAGCTAGTAGGGAAACCACTAGCATAATGATTTCAAGACCATTTCCATCTCGGTCATCATCACTTCGTCTGCGACCTGCTCCACCCCACCACATCATACGACCTGCCATACCAGAAAGCATGGTGATAGCACTAGCAAGGGCAACTGCAATAGTCGAAATACGGATATCATAATTACGAATATGACTGACTTCATGTCCCATAACAGCTTCTAGTTCTTCACGATTCATGATAGCTAGTAGACCTGAAGTCGCAGCAACCGCCGCATTTTGAGGGTTAGAACCTGTCGCAAAGGCATTTAAGGCTGGATCATCAATGATGAAAACACGGGGCATAGGAATCTGAGCGACCATAGCCATATCTTCCACTACGTGGTAGAGATCTGGTGCCGTTTGTTCATCAATCTCACGCGCCCCGTTCATGGACATGACAATCTCTGTTGATTGAAAAATCATGGACAAGGCATAGATAAAGCCGATAATCAGTGCGATAACCAAACCACCAATCCCAGACCGCATAAAGAGGTAACCAACCGCATAACCAACAAGAGCTAAGAGTAGGAAAAATACCAGCAATAAAATCCACGTTTTTCGTTTATTGCTTGCAATTTGATCAAACAGCATCTTAGTCACCTAAACCGCTAAAATCAACCTTAGGAACTGCCTTTTCCTCTTCTGGTGTTTGAAGGAAATCTGCTGCTTTAAATCCAAACATTCCAGCGATAATGTTGCTTGGGAAAGTCTCTAATTTTACATTGTAGTTGCTGACAACACTGTTGTAGAGTTGACGAGAGTAAGAAATTTTATTTTCTGTGTTTGTCAACTCCTCTTGCAATTTAACAAAGTTGGCGCTTGCCTTCAAATCTGGATAGCTTTCTGCAACTGCAAAAATACCTGCAACCTGACGAGTGAGGGCATCACTAGCTTTCATAGCTTCTGCTGGTGAAGTCGCTGCTGCCACTTGGTTACGCAGTTCTGCCACCTTTTCAAGGGTAGAACCTTCATATTTAGCATAACCTTTTACAGTCTCAATCAAGTTTGGCAAGAGGTCATTTCGACGTTTCAACTGAACATCAATTTGGCTCCAAGCCTCCTTTGTTTGCATACGATTCTTAACCAAACCGTTATAGCTAACAATCACAAAAATAACAACAAGAGCGATAACTCCAAGAATAATCCAAGTCATGATATAAGTCCTTTCTACTTTTAGATTAGTACCAGTATATCAAATTTTTAATGATTGTGGTAAAATAAGATGATACTAAAGAAGGAAATAACTATGAAACCAGAAACATTTTACAACTTGCTTGCCGAGCAAAATCTTCCACTTTCGGACCAGCAAAAAAAACAATTTGAACGTTATTTTGAACTCTTAGTCGAGTGGAATGAAAAGATTAATTTAACAGCCATTACGGACAAAGAAGAAGTTTATCTCAAACATTTTTACGATTCGATTGCACCTATTCTGCAAGGCTTGATTCCCAATGAAAATATCAAATTGCTTGATATTGGAGCCGGTGCAGGATTTCCTAGTCTACCAATGAAAATCCTCTATCCTCAGTTAGATGTGACCATCATTGATTCGCTCAATAAACGTATCAACTTCCTCCAACTCTTAGCTCAAGAACTGGATTTGGACGATGTTCATTTCTACCATGGACGTGCCGAAGATTTTGCCCAAGACAAGAACTTCCGTGCTCAGTATGATTTTGTAACAGCTCGTGCTGTAGCCCGTATGCAGGTCTTGTCTGAATTGACAATTCCTTACCTTAAAGTTGGTGGTAAACTATTGGCACTCAAGGCCAGCAATGCGCCTGAGGAGTTATTAGAAGCTAAGAATGCCCTCAACCTCCTTTTTAGTAAAGTCGAAGACAATCTCAGCTACGCCCTACCAAATGGAGATCCGCGTTATATCACAGTGGTAGAAAAGAAAAAAGAAACGCCCAACAAATACCCAAGAAAGGCTGGTATGCCAAATAAACGCCCGCTTTAAATTTTTTAGTAAAAAATGTTTACAAAGTCATCCTCGCTCTCTTATTTTTAGGCTCGGGAAAAAATGATTTACAAAATCAACCTCGCTCTCTTATTTTTAGGCTCGGGAAAAAATGATTTACAAAATCAACCTCGCTCTCTTATTTTTAGGCTCGGGAAAAAATGATTTACAAAATCATTTTTTTCTGCTATACTATCCTAAGCAAAGGTTTTTAATGTCATCCCGTGAGGTGACGAAGACACAGAAATACTTGAAACTCTTTAAAGTTTAGATTTTAGAGAAGTCTTACTCTGAGGGCCTATTGCTGTAAAATAATGGGCTCTTTTTTGATGCCCAAAAGTGAGGTTTATATGAAACAAGAATCAACTGTTGATTTGTTACTAGACGTTGACCAACGTCCTTCAGCTGGAAAAGGAATTCTCCTTAGTTTCCAACACGTTTTCGCCATGTTTGGTGCGACCATCTTGGTACCCTTGATTTTGGGAATGCCTGTATCTGTTGCCCTTTTTGCTTCAGGTGTTGGAACACTCATCTACATGATTTCAACTGGTTTTAAAGTTCCAGTTTATCTAGGTTCTTCATTCGCCTTTATCACAGCTATGTCACTAGCTATGAAGGAAATGGGAGGAGATATATCTGCTGCTCAAACTGGAGTTATCTTGACTGGTTTGGTCTATGTCCTTGTTGCTACCAGCATCCGATTTGTAGGAACAAAATGGATTGATAAACTCTTGCCACCAATCATCATCGGACCTATGATTATCGTTATCGGTCTTGGACTTGCAGGTTCAGCTGTTACCAACGCTGGTCTTGTAGCTGATGGAAACTGGAAAAATGCTCTTGTAGCAGTTGTTACTTTCTTGATTGCTGCCTTTATCAATACAAAGGGAAAAGGATTCCTACGAATCATTCCATTTCTCTTTGCCATTATCGGTGGTTACCTCTTCGCACTAACTCTTGGCTTGGTTGACTTTACACCAGTTCTTAAAGCTAACTGGTTTGAAATTCCTGGTTTCTACTTGCCATTTAACACAGGTGGTGCCTTTAAAGAATACAATCTTTACTTTGGTCCAGAAGCCATCGCTATCTTGCCAATCGCTATCGTAACAATTTCTGAACATATCGGAGACCATACTGTTTTGGGTCAAATCTGTGGCCGTCAATTCTTAAAAGAACCAGGTCTTCACCGTACTCTTCTTGGTGACGGTATCGCAACTTCTGTTTCTGCCTTCCTTGGTGGACCAGCCAATACAACTTACGGAGAAAATACAGGGGTTATCGGTATGACTCGTATCGCTTCTGTCTCAGTTATCCGTAACGCTGCCTTTATCGCGATTGCCCTCAGCTTCCTTGGTAAATTCACTGCCTTGATTTCAACTATTCCAAATGCTGTACTTGGTGGTATGTCAATCCTTCTCTATGGGGTTATCGCCAGCAATGGTTTGAAAGTCTTGATTAAAGAACGTGTTGATTTCGCTCAAATGCGAAACCTCATCATCGCAAGTGCTATGTTGGTTCTTGGACTTGGAGGAGCTGTCCTTAAACTTGGTCCAGTTACACTTTCAGGTACTGCTCTTTCAGCCATGACAGGAATCATCTTGAACTTGATCTTGCCATACGAAAATAAAGACTAATACTCTTCGAAAATCTCTTCAAACCACGTCAACGT
>NZ_VMMS01000120.1:0-1983 GCF_013277315.1 Streptococcus sp. 2106 | reverse complement strand
TTTTCATTGAGTATAAGAGTCTAAACATATCAAAAAACAAGCATTTCCAATTACGGAAGTGCTCATTTTTTTGATACTTAAAAGTAAGTGTATCCCCCTAACGCTGTCTAATATGTCTCCCCTATATGCATACGCTTCCACTCAGAGAACTCTACCTTGAACAGTTCAGGGGCTTTTTTAGCATTGTTATAAACTATAATATAGTAACCTTCCTTATTCCAAAACTTTCCTAAAATCTCAGCGTCTTCCAGCTCTGCTTCATAATCTAATACTCATCTGCTTTCAAAAAGCATTCTATTCCATCTCCGATTAACGATGGACTTTATCACCTCCTTCTCCAGTCCTTGTATAACATCTTGAAGTTGATTCATGATATCTTCCAATATGGGCATCAACAGCTCCATAACAATAGCGAAATTCTCGTATATGGTGACTATGGACATGTGGATCTACTCCCATTGGAGCCCAACAAGATCCCAGTTTACTGATTCTACCGAAACCAGCCTCATCTTAGTACATCAAGCGAACCTTACGAAAATGCCTACTGGTTTTAAAGCGCTTTCTTGTCTTCTTGAATTGAGATTTTATTTTTAGACGCGACAATGGTTTGAGAGTCTGCTTTCTTGGGATGTTCTGGACGTGGCCTAATATTTCGCCAACCATGGCGCTTCAAGAGTTGATAAAAGGCATCACGTGTGTAGGAAGGACCTAACTCCTTTGTATAAGCCTGAAATAAGGCATCAATTGTAACAAATTCTCCTGCCTCTGCAGCCTTCAAATGACGGGCAAGAAAGGCTTTCTCTTCCTCAATTGTCATATATGCATGGTTACGACCACCACGTGTTTCTTGAAGGAGAGAATCGCGTCCGAACTCCTCATATTTTTTTACAGTTGGCCAAATCGTTGTTTGATTACAGTCTAAAAGCTCTATAATCTCTTTATAAGATTTACCCATCAGACGAAATAGAACGATTTGAAGGCGTTTATGATATTTAGCTGTACTAGAGTCTTTTAAAAGTGTTTTGATAGCTTGGATTTCTTCTTTAGTTGATTTCATATTACTATTATATAATACTTTTTTATTTTAGCTTAGTATGAGTGTCCTTGTTCACGTCTTTCTTTTCCCACATGAAGAGAGTTCTGACGCCAACATCAAAAACCTTGGCTGCCTCGACATGGCTGTGCCCCTCTTTGATGTAATCTAATTCTCGATGTTTAAAATCTGTACTATATGCCATAGCTTTATTATAACATGCTTGTTTGAAACTAAGAAAATATCAAAACTCCATAATTGTTTTTCTAAAATACAGCTTTCAAATATCCTTAAATATAATAGACTTCCTGTGAAACAAAAATATGATACAATAAAATTATGAAGCAAGTAAACAACTAACTGATACACGATTTAAGCTCCTGGTTGGTGTTCAGCGCACCACTTTTGAAGAGATGTTAGCTGTATTGAAAACAGCTTATCAAGGTAAACACGCAAAAGGGGGACGAAAACCTAAACTAAGCCTAGAAGACCTTCTTATGGCGACTTCAATATGTGCGAAAATATCGAACTTATGAACAAATTGCGGCTGATTTTGGTATCCACGAAAGCAACTTAACTCATCGGAGTCAATGGGTTGAAGTAACTCTTGTTCAAAGTGGTTTTACGATTTCAAGAACTCCTCTCAGTTCTGAGGACACGGTAATGATTGATGCGACGGAAGTAAAAATCAATCGCCCTAAAAAAACAATTAGCGAATGATTCTGGTAAAAAGAAATGCCACGCTATGAAGGCTCAAGCGATTGTCACAAGTCAAGGGAGAATTGTTTCTTTGGAGATCACTGTGAACTATTGTCATGATATGAAGTTGTTCAAAATGAGTCGCAGAAATATCGGACAAGCTGGTAAAATCTTGGCTGACAGTGGTTATCAAGGAATCATGAAGATAGATCCTCAAGCACAAACTCCACGTAAATCCAGCAAACTCAAGC
>NZ_VMMS01000012.1:0-15409 GCF_013277315.1 Streptococcus sp. 2106 | reverse complement strand
GCTCAAAGCCCTGCTTTGAGGTTGTAGATGAAACTGACGAAGTCAGTCACATATATAATCCAAGGCGACGCTGACGTGGTTTGAAGAGATTTTCGAAGAGTATTAACTAATTTCTTCTTACCAATTCCACCATATCATACGGCAGGGTATTGGCAGCTTCCTTCAAGGAATAGTTCTCTAAGTTATTGACATTTTGTCGTAACTTCTTGGCATACTTGGTCGTAATCAATCGTTTTTCTTCGTATTCGAAAATCAACTTGCGCTCCAGATAATAGCCCCTCAGCATTTCATCGATATTGTTAGGCTTAACGCGATTGATAACCCGTTCGACAAAGGCACCACTGCTGATAATAGCTGTTTCTCGAAGACGAGACTCCTGCATAAAACTAATCAAAGAGCGTCTATAGACTCCCTTCAGGTTTTCCAAACTTTCAATAATCATCTCTGTATTGGCAAGATAGAGCTCTGCAATTTGGTCATAATCAAGAGCACGGAGACGGCTTTGCTCCTTGTCCTTCCAGCTACGGAAAGTCCTCCCGAGAGTAAAAACTTCATGAAGGAGAAAACGTAAAATCCGCAAAGAAACAAGGAAATAATAGGTCAATCGTGACGCAAACTTACGATTGATTCCTCGTTCTATATTTTTCAGATAACGTTGGTAAACTCGGTAAGCACGATTGCTAATGTTCCCCTCTTCATAGGCCTGTTCCAATCCATCACTTTCAATACTAAGAATCAAGAGTTTCAAAGCAGCCCAGTCTTCTTGATCATCCTGGTTTTCTTGGCTTAAAATGAGATTTTCAATACGTCCATGGTAATTGTCAATAGCCGCATAGAGGGGAAGTTTATTTCTGGTGTCTTCCAACTCTTTTTCCAACTCCAGCGTTACTTCATTCAAAATGGCGATATGCATGAGATAGTCCTTGCTTTCTTCCTCTTCATCAGAAAGATAAGGCAGAACCAAGAGACCTGTTAAAAAGCTTACAAGCGTCACACCTGCGACAAGGAAAAGTAAGAGAGGATACTCCTGTTCTAAATTACTTGGTATCAAGAGAATCGTAGCAATCGACACCGTTCCCTTGACACCTGAGAAGGTCAAGAGAAGCATGTCCTTCATATACTTATTTAGCTTTTTCTTGAGACGTCTAGTCCTATAGGCAAAATAGCCATAGATCATGACAAAACGAATAGCAAAGAGGACAAAGGTAAGGGTGACAAGAGATGCCAGCAAGAGCAAGGGATTATAGATTGGATTGGTCAAGATAGGCTCTGCTATCATTTCCAACTCCATTCCTAAAATCACAAAGACAGAACCGTTGAGCATAAAATTCACTGTATGCCAAACTGTCTCGGTTACCGTATCCACTTGGGCTTCGAGGAGCGTGATTTTCTTGAAGCGACTCGCCTTTAAAATCCCAGCAACTACGACGGCAATAATCCCTGAAACGTGGACTTCTTCTGCCAGGAAGAAGGTTACCAAGGGTAAACTCAATTCCAGAAGGAGCTCACTAGCAATATCCGTTGCTCGCACACTTAGCAAGAAGCTATGCAGGAAACGATTAGTCATGGCTGTTAAAAAGCCAATTAAAAAACCGCCTAGGATTGAAAAGATAAGCGAACTGCTAGCTTGCCCCAGAGAAAAAGCTCCAGTTGTCCAAGCTGTCAAAGCTACCTGAAAAGCCACCAAACCAGAAGCATCATTCAAGAGTCCTTCGCCCTTAAGGATATTGGACACGCGCTTAGGAAAGCTAAAACGCTCCGAAAGAGAGGCAAAGGCCACCAAGTCCGTAGGACCAAGGGCTGCCCCAACAGCCAAGCAAGCTGCCAAGGGAAGGCTGAACCAAAGAAGATGGGCCAAGCCACCCAAACTCAGGGTCGAGATAAAAATCACTGGAAATATGAGATAAACAATGATTCGCCAGTGTTTTAAAATAGCCGTAACATCTGCTTCTTCAGCCTCTCGGAAAAGCAAGGGTCCGATAACCAGTGCCAAAAACAACTCCGTATTAAGGTGAAAGTCAGTATTGGGTAAAAAGAGACCAATCACAATTCCCAAAAGAATTTGCACCAAAGGGAGAGGCAAAAAGGGCAGGAGCTTATTGGTTGTACTTGAGACAATCAAAACCAGTAAAAATAGGATGAGGTAAATCAGTAATTCCACGCACGTCCTCCTTAATCTTTTTTACAACAGGATTCAAATATCTCCTTCTGCTCTTTGATTTTTTGGTCAATCTTGGAACAGTCTTTGTGCTCAATTTTTCTCTGGCACCGTTCCATTTCAAGAGCAACTAATTTTTTCTTGATTTTAAGCATTTTTTTGCTCATATGCGCTTGGTCTAGCACGCCCACCGCTCGTTCGTGGTGGGTTGATTCAACAAAATTCTGGCGCATGGCATCCAGCTTTTCGTGTAGGTATTGTTTATCCATGTCTGTATCTCTCTAATTTTTCAATCATCACTAAAAACGGTGGGTTATTGACTTGGTTTAAAGTTCGGTAAATGGCAGCTGTGTACTCTTGTTGGTTCAACTGGATCACAAAATCCAAGACAGCATCTCTCTCGAGGTCGCCTCCTTCATGACCATAGTAAATCATAATAGCAATTCGTCCACCTTTGACAAGTAAGCCACATAGCTTTTCTAATGCCTCAATCGTTGTCTGCGGTCGGGTGATGACAGACTTATCAGCTGACGGCAAATAGCCCAAATTAAAAATCCCTGCCTTAGCTTTTGCCACAAACTGGTCCAGTGTCTCATGGCCTTGCAAGATTAACTGGGCATTTGTCAAGCCAGCCTGATGCAAACGCTCTTGGGTCTTTTCCAAGGCTTGCTTCTGAATATCAAAGGCATAGACTTGCTTGGCTAGCTTAGCTAAAAAAAGCGTGTCATGACCATTTCCCATAGTCGCATCCACTACGACATCCTCTTTTGTCACGACCTCAGCCAAAAAATCATGTGCCATCTCAAGTGGTCTTTTCATTTTCAAACTCCTGTTTTACAGCCTTGCATCCTTGAACACTTCCACGACGTCGCATCTCCATCTCAATGCTGTTGAGAGCTTCCCATTTATTGAGGCTCCACATAAGCCCAATCAGCATATCCCTAGGTGCATCTCCTGTGATTCGATGGATGACGATATGTTTGGGAATGATTTCCAGTTGGTCACAGATGACCCTGACATATTCGTCCTGACTCATCAATTGTAAACGTCCCTCGTGATAATCTCCTTGCATACGAGTATTTGTCATAAGATGGAGCAAATGCAGTTTAATCCCTTGAATATCGTTATTCGTGACACAACGGCGGACATTTTCAACCATCATCTCATGGGTTTCACCAGGCAAACCATTGATCAAATGAGAAACAATCTCAATCTTGGGATACTTTCTCAAACGCTTGACCGTTTCCACCTACAATTCATAAGAATGCGCACGGTTAATCAGGTCAGAGGTTGCTTCATAAGTAGTCTGCAAGCCCAATTCAACCGTCACATGCATGCGCTCCGATAACTCAGCCAAATATTCGATGGTTTCGTCTGGTAAACAGTCTGGGCGCGTTCCAATATTGATTCCTACCACACCTGGCTCATTGATAGCCTGTTCATAACGCTCTCGAATAACTTCCACCTTTTCATGGGTGTTGGTAAAATTTTGAAAATAAACCAGATACTTCTGAACATCTGGCCACTTACGGTGCATAAAGTCAATTTCCTTATAAAATTGCTCACGGATAGGCGCATCTGGGGCTACAATAGTATCTCCAGAACCTGAAACCGTACAAAAAGTACAGCCTCCATGAGCCACAGTTCCATCACGATTGGGACAGTCAAATCCCGCATCAATAGGGACTTTAAAAGTCTTTTCTCCAAAGAGTTTTCGATAATAATCATTCAAGGTATTATAAGATTTTATAACTTTCATTATAACAAAAATCACCCACAATCTCAAAAGCCTGACTTTCCTGTAAATTCCTCTGTTTCTCGTTTCCATTAGCCTTTTTTTTATGATACAATATGGGTATGATTTTAATGAAATTAGCATCTATTTTATTATTGATACTGACCTTAGTCGTCTGCATTATCCTAACCAAACTTTTTAGATTAAAAAAACTAGGACGAAACTTTGCGGATTTGGCTTTTCCAGTCTTGGTATTTGAGTATTACTTGATTACAGCTAAAACCTTTACCCATAATTTCCTCCCTAGACTGGGGCTAGCCCTCTCGTTCCTAGCCATTATTCTCGTCTTTTTCTTCCTTTTAAAAAAACGCAGCTTTTACTATCCTAAATTCATCAAATTCTTCTGGCGTGCAGGATTCTTATTAACCCTTATCATGTATATAGAAATGATTGTTGAATTGTTCTTAATGAAATAGTCGAATCCCTAAGCATTTTCTAGGGATTTTTGCTTTCTCTACAAAATAGTATAGACAATAACACTATACAATTTTATACAAAGAAAAGAGTCTGGGACAATAGTCTCTTATATCCAAAAAGGCAACGGATTTGCCGTTGCTTTTTTGCATGGTTACGATAGTCTTGGTAAAATAGAATTGCTTAATAAACCATTTAGAAAGACTATCCCATGCATATTCACTATAACACAAATCAAACAACTTTACCACTAGAAATCAGTTCCTTCTTACCACAAGACCATCTCGTCTTTACTATTGAAAAAGTGGTGAATACCTTGGAGGAACGTCACTTCTACGCCTTCTATCATGCCTTTGGTCGCCCGTCTTATCACCCTAAAATGCTTGTATCTACTCTTCTATTTGCCTATTCACAAGGGATTTTCTCTGGTCGAAAAATTGAAAAATGGAAGAGTTAGTGACCTTAGATTGTTTGTTTATTGACGGAACTAAGATTGAAGCCAATGCCAACAAGTATAGTTTTGTGTGGAAGAAAACGACAGAGAAATTCTCCGCCAAACTTCAAGAACAGATACAGGTCTATTTTCAAGAAGAAATCACTCCCCTTCTGATTAAATATGCCATGTTTGACAAGGAACAAAAGAGAGGGTATAAACAGTCAGCTAGAAACTTAGCGAATTGGCACTATGATAACAAGGAGGATAGCTACACACATCCTGATGGCTGGTGCTATCGTTTTCACCATATCAAACATCAGAAAACACAGACAGACTTGCAACAGGAAATCAAGGTTTACTACGCCGACGAACCTGAATCAGCCCCTCAAAAGGGACTGTATATGAACGAAGGCTATCAAAACTTGAAAGTTAAAGAATGTCAGGCGCTTTTATCTCCCCAAGGTAGACAGATTTTCGCTCAACGCAAGATTGATGTGGAACCTGTCTTTGGGCAGATAAAGGCTTGTTTGGGTTACAAGAGATGTAATCTGAGAGGGATGCGTCAAGTGAGAATTGACATGGGATTGGTACTTATGGCCAATAACCTCCTAAAACATAGTGAAATGAAATAAGAACAGGACAAATCGATAAGGACAGTCAAATTGATTTCTAACAATGTTTTAGAAGTAGAAGTGTACTATTCTAGTTTCAATCTACTATACAATAAGAGAACGACTCAAAATTAAAAAGCTAGAGTTCCGCAATTGGAAATATCTAGCTTTTTTGTGGTTGAGAACTATTTTGTCTCAGGCTCTTTATCTTCTATTTAGGACAAGAGTTTTTCTTTGGTCTTTAATGATAAAGAAGGTATCAAAATTTCTAGTCTTCTTTTTTACCTTTAGTAACTACTAATCCTGCACTCAAACCTAGAAGAGCTAAACCTGCTGCTACTGCTGCTTGGCTTGCCGCACTACCTGTATTTGGTAACTGGGCTTTATTAGTTTGACTAGCTTCACTTGAATCAATTGGTTTTGTATCTGCTTTTTCTGACACTTGTGGTTTTTTAGCTTCTTGAGCTACTGGTTTGGTTCCAACCAAGATGATGCGGTCTGTCGGAGCTTCTACCACTTCACGGAGTTTTTCTTCCTTACTTCCATCAGGATTAATCGCTGTAAAGATACGTTCTTTACCAGTTTTTCCTTCTTGTTCTACACGAGTTTCACCTAGATACAGTGTTGAATCTTTTTTCTCAACTGTCTTGTATGCCAAATCTTTTTCAACAAATTCGAGTTTTGGAAAATCTTCTTGTACAGCAGCAACTGTCTTCTCAGAAACTGGTTTTTCCTTAGTCAACTGGATACGGTATTCCTTGACTTGTTTTCCACTTTCTGAAACGAGGCGAACAAGTACTGGAAGACTATCTTCTCCACTATCTACCACAGTCGAAGCTACTTGATTGTTTTCTTCAACTGAGACTTTTGGCCGTTGACCTTTATAGGTGATTTGGTAGTCTTGACGATCTTCAGCGAAATCAGCAAGTTCTTTTCCATCTACAAGAATCTTCGATTGAGTGCTTTCTTGAGGCAATTCGCTTGGTGCAAAGAAGGTCAGCTCAATCATCGCAACACCGCTCTTATCTGCTTTACGCTCCATACGCCATCTCATAGCTTTGGCTTTGATAGCTTTAAATGTTACGTTGATTTCATCACCAGCTGCAATGTCTTTATCCGCACGATAAGGCACAGCTTCCCAATTTTCTGGATTGTTAAATGGATGTCCAGATTCGTAGGCTTGGTAGTTTGAATAGTAGATAGGCACTTCAAAGTCTGGGCCGACATAACGTTCCAAAACAAGTTTAGATGGTGCATCTGTACCACTATCTACAAAGAACTGAACTTTTCCTTGTGCAACAGTCCGTTCTACAATCTTACCATTTTCACGGAAGATTACGCCTGCTGATACTTCTGGATTGGTAGACGGTCTTGCAGACCAGTTTGTCCAACGACGATTTTCTGAATGAACTCCGTCATTGAGATAATCCACACGGTCATGGGAGTTTCTATCAATATCGTTAGTGGCTGAAGCAAAGGCCTGGTTACTGTTTTCATCATACTCTGGGTTATCTGAAAGAGCTTCGCCTAGCTTGTCTGTCACTCGTACAGTGAACTCAGCAACAAGATCACTACCAAGAACATGGCCTCGAACGGTAAATTGACCTGCTTTTGTCAGATTTTCTGCTGGAACTTCTTCCCATTCAACTGACAAGTCTTTTGTTTCGTAGCCGTCTTTACCTGTGAAGTAAACTGGAACCTTAGTCGGCAATTCAAGTGCTTGACCTACTTGTACCAAGCGAGCTTGTTTAACCGCAGCAACTGGTTTATGAGAAAGTAAGTTCTTATCCTTAGTGAAGTGCAGACGGTATTCTCCTAAGATGTCGCCATTTTCAGCTTTCGCGATGACACGAACTGGCTCACCTTCACGAACGCTTGGAACGACGGTAGCGAGACCATTGTTGCTAACACTTGCTGTGACTGCCGGAACTTTTCCATCTACAGACTCAAGGTAGTAGCCTGTCAAATCAGGGTTGAAGTTTGCTAAGTCTTTGCCGTCAACTTGGATTCTTGTTTGTCCTTGTTTGGCTGCCGCAACTTGTTTCGCAAAGATTTGTACCTCTGTGATAGACGTTCCACGCTTGTTATCTGCTTTAACCATGCGAATACGAATAGCATAGGTTTCAACTTTATCAAAGCTAAAGTGGTTCATTTCTCCAGCCTTGAGTTGAGCAGGGGCTTTTAGATTAGTAACTGGTTTCCAGTTGGCAGAATCATTAAAGACATGGTCCTCATTACCAACAAAACTAGGGTTTTTAGGAGCTGTTGGGACAGTCTTACCAACATAATACTCAATCACATAAGACTTCGGTGCACCAACTCCATGGTCTTCGTGGAATCCGACACTTAGATTATCAACGGAGCGTTTGCTCAAGATACCTGAATCTCCAAACAGAACACCGACTGAAGCTTCTGGATTACTACGATTCCAGTTTGTCCAACGATTGGCTGGTTGGTTATTGTAGGAAATGAGCTTGTCATTAACATTTGAAACTGGGTCGCTTGGATTTGAATCTGAAGCAAAGGCAAGTGGCAATTCTGAACCGGTCCATTGGTCAGAAATGTTTGCACCTTGCTCAGTTTGAGCAGATACGCGAACATGAAGTTTAGTTGTTAATCGCGTACCTTCTAAGCGACCATTAACTGTAAAGACACCTTCCTTAGCGTATTGCTCTGGACGAATCGCATCCCATGCAACCTTAGCTGATGAAACGTGACCATTTGAATCATATGTCCGAACGCTTTCTGGTAATTGTGGTGCTTCTGCGATTGGAGTTGTCACACTGACTTCTTCAACTGAAACGATACCTTCTACAGAGACTCTTGCACGCGCTTCAAGGTCAATTCCTTCAACTTTACCTAGTACTTCAAAGGTTTGATAGGAGTCTAGTTTTTCTTTCGGAATAGCTTGCCAAGTGACTTTGTGAGCTTTAGGGAAACCTTTGTCATACTCAACCGTTACTGTTGACGGAAGAGTAGGTTCTTGGTGTAAATCTGTCACTACATTTACTGGACGGATAGATTGCGCAATCTTCTTCTCAGTATTGGCCTGGATAGTGAGATCAACTTGGCCTTTAGCTCCCTCATATTCCGCTTTGAGAGTGACTGCTCCTGGCTTATGTAACTCAAGCATTCCTTTACGAATTGCGACTTCCCCTTCACCACTTGTAGAGAAGGTTACTTTATCAGCTGGTAATACAGCTTGCGTTCCATCTTGATAGTGAGCTCGAACCGACAATTTGACAGTTTGGTCTTCTTTGAGACTGTCAGCTTTTTCCACTTGCAAGCTCAAGTGAGCAATTTTTGGTGCTTCTTCTAGGAATTGAATTGCATAGGTTTGAAGAGGGCCACCATCTTTAGGCTGAACAAATATGCTCGCACGCATGTCGTTTGCTGCGCTTGCTTGAAGAACTGTCACATCAGCATTTTCAGCACTTGCTGTGACTTCTGGCAATTGGGCACCATAAGATAGAGTACGATATTGCATTGGTTGTCGACTAGTAAGACCTGTTACTGCTTCACCTCCAACAGTAACAGTTGGCACTACAGGTGCTGCAGCATTTCCTTCTTCTACCACAAGGGTTGCATGAATTGGTTGACCTTCTAAATAACCGGTCGCTTGAATACGAGAACCTGGAATTGCTAACTTAACTTTATCTTCTTCGGCAATCTCCCACTTGTCCACTTCATACTCTTGTACACTTCCATCGGTCAAAACATAGGAAACAGATTTGTCTACAGAATTCAAGTTAGTATTTGGAGCAATACGTTTAACTGTTGGTAATTCTTTCGCAATTGCTAGAACCTCGACATGAGCCTCTACCTCACGTCCATTTGCTGTACCTTTAACAGTCACAACTCCTGCTTGACTAACATCGACTTGAGACCAAGTTACTGGAAGTTTTTCACGACTACCGTCGCTGTATACAAAACCTACTGTTTTCGGCATTTTTGGTTCTTTACCAATTAATGTACGAACTCTTGCTACTTCTGTCCCCAAAACAGTCTTCTCTTGTCCTTCTTTCTTACCAGTAAAGACGGTAACTTGGTCCGATTTCAAGAGATCTGAGTGGGCAGTCAGAGTGAATTTACCTGCTTGTTCAGTTGATTTAACGATGGCAACCCCTTTACCGTTAAAGGCTCTACGAATCCATGAACCATCTGCTTGCGCCTTATAGCGTTCTCGGCTGGCTTGTTCCCCATTATCGACACCGACTAGTTGACCTTGTCCATGCAATTGGAAACGAACCAAATTATTGGCAGTTGGTACAACATTTCCTTCACTGTCTACGATTTCGTAGTAGATGTAAGTCAAGTCTTTTCCATCTGCGGCGATGGCGTGTTCTTCCTTGACGAGGCGAACTCCTGCTGGTTGCCCTGCAGTGGTAATCTTGTCACGTGCAATTTCTTTTCCAGCTTCATCGCGAGCTACAGCTTCCAAGGTACCTGGTTGGTAAGCAACCTTCCACTCAAGATAGAGTTCCTTAGCATTCGCACCTTCTTGGTAGGTACGACCATCGCTGGTTTGTTTTTTGTTGAAGGTCTTAAGACCAAGAGATTTTCCATTCAAGAACAATTCTACACTAGAAGCATTCGAATAAGCACGAACTGGAATCTTACCTTCTGAGTCAGCTACTTTGGATGCTAATTCTTTGTTTTCCCAGTTCCAGTGAGGAAGAAGGTGTACCATCGGTTTCTTCTTAACAGAAACCCATTGGCTTTGGTAGAGATAGAAGTCATGTTTTGGAATGCCGGCTGTATCTACGATACCAAAGTAAGAGCTCTTAACAGGAGTTTGATTTTGGTTGTGCCATGGTGTAGGTTCACCAATATAGTCCGTACCTGTCCAGATAAACTGTCCAGCATAGCCAGCGTTGTCACGGTCAAAAGTCCATGAAGCGGTTGCTGTTTTCCCCCAACCCACACGATCATTCCCATAGTCAGACTGTTCATAATGACGCTCAGGTCCATTGCTATGTTTCAATTCACGTTCAGGGCGATAGTAACTTCCACGTGTACGGGTAGCTGAAGATGTTTCTGATCCATAAATCAACCATTTTGGATGCTTAGCTCTAAGGGCTTTGTAATTATCTTCAGAATAGTTAAATCCAACAGCATCGAGTTCATCAGCAATTTTCTCATGCCCTCCGCTACCATTACCGAAACGGAATTTATCTGCTCCCATGGTAACATAGCGAGTCTTATCAACATCCTTGATAACCTTGACCAAACGTTTAACAGTTGCTAAAGAGTGGGCATCACCATTAGCTTCACCTATTTCATTACCAATTGACCACATGAAGATAGCAGGGTTGTTTTTGCCTCTTTCGACCATGGTACGTAGGTCAAAATCAGACCATTTTTCACCTTTTCGAGCTTCTGGGTGAGTGGCATCTTTTTCAAAGAAACGTCCATAGTCATAAGGTTTCTTGCCACCATACCAAGTATCAAAGGCCTCTTCCTGAACGAGTAAACCTAGTTCTGCTGCGATTTGCAAGGTTTGCTCACTAGCAGGGTTGTGGGTTGTACGGATGGAGTTAACTCCCATCTCCTTCATTTGTTTGAGACGACGGTATTCTGCTTTATAGTTTTCTTCTGCTCCAAGCGCCCCATGGTCGTGGTGCAAGGATACTCCATGGAATTTAATACGTTCACCATTCAAAGAGAAACCTTCATTTGGAGTCCAGTGATAGTAACGGTAACCAAACAAATCCTTCTTAGCATCAACCAATTGACCGTCACGGTAAACACGCGTAATCAATTCGTACAAGGCAGGTTTGTCATTTAAAACGGTCCAGAGTTTTGGTCTTTCAACTTCTAAAATCGCATCTAGGCTTGTTGATTCATGTGCTTTTAAGGTACGACTCTCTGTACGTACTAGACCTGTCACAGCCTGACCACCACGTTCAACGATTTGATATTCTGCTACAAGTTCATGGTCTTTGTCGTCCGTATTGACGATTTTGCTGGTCACATGAGTTTCAACCTTGCCATGTTGTTGTTCTTCAAGTTTTGGTGTTAAAATAGTTGTCCCATTTTTCTCAACATGCACCTTATCTGTCACTTGTAAAGTCACATCACGATAGATACCACTTCCTGAATACCAACGGCTACTTGGCTGTTTGTTGACTGCATGGACAGCAATCACATTCCCACGACCATCTTTGTTCAAATAGTTAGTGATATCATATGAAAATTGGTTATAACCATTTGGATAATGCCCCACTAACTGACCATTGACATAAACTTGAGAATCCATGTAGACGCCATCAAAAGTAAGGCGAACATTTTTCTTGAGGTCTTTTTCATCTAGTTTGAAAGTCTTGCGATACCAAGCTTCCCCACCGTTAAGCTGTCCACCTTCATTTTGTGCAGGAGATTCATGATCGAAATCGTTAAAAATACTCCAGTCATACGGTAAATCCAATTTTTTCCACGTAGATACATCTGCATCCGCTTTAATGACTTCCTTAGAATTTGCATTGAGTTTAAAGTGCCAATTTTGATTAAAATCCACTTTCCTGTCTTCAATCATTTGATTCACTTCTTCATTTGTTACAGCTTTAGCATCTTCCCTAAGCGATTTTTCTTGACTTGAAGCTTGTGATTCTATCCTTGGAGCTTTTTCTTCCGGTTTAGCAGACACTTTTTCCTCTTTTGGAGTTACGGCTTCATCTTCTTTCTTCTCAGATGCAATAGCCTCAGTTGAACTAGATTCACTTTGTTCTGTCCTTTCAACTACATTTTTAGTTTCCAAAGCTTTATCAGCCTTTTCTTCTACTATCGTTTTTTCCTCTTTAGGTTTCTCAGCAGTATGAGTAATAAGTATTTCATCCGCATAAACTACAGATTCTCCAGCTATATTTCCTCCTAATAGAACTGCACAAGTCCCAATCATTACTGAGCAAGCTCCCACAGCAAACTTACGAATGCTATAAACTCTTTTCCGATTCCAATGGCCTTTCCCCATAAAACCCTCCTTATATTATATTTAGTGCAGTTAGCTACTGCCAAAGCCCAAGTGGTATACATTGTATGACAACCTAGTTTCAACAATTTACACTCTGTGAAAATCCAATTCAAACTTCGTCAGCGTCGCCTTGCCGTATGTATGGTTACTGACTTCGTCAGTTTCATCTACAACCTCAAAACCATGTTTTGAGCTGACTTCGTCAGTTTCATCTACAACCTCAAAACAGTGTTTTGAGCAACCTGCGGCTAGCTTCCTAGTTTGCTCTTTGATTTTCATTGAGTATAATTCAATTACCATTATTTTCTCCGATTTCTTGATAGTTTATAAAAAACCTAGGCTGTCACTCCTAAACAGTATGACAACCTAGTTTCAACAATTTACATTTTATAGGAGCGCATTATTTTGCTTTTGCTGCGTACTCTTCGTTACGTTTAATCATTTGTTTTCTGTACCAAGCAAAGATACCGATATAGAATACAAGGAAGACTACTGCACCAAGAATTGCTTTGATATCACCAGTTGTAGTGTTACCAATTGTCCAACCAAGAAGTTTTTCGATTGGTCCTTCAAGAGTAGAGTGAGTAATCAATTGAGTTTGGCTCACACCTTCTGGGAAGGCACCTACACCTTTAGCAAGTTCTGTTGCAAATGGCGCAATAAGTGTACCTGAAAGAAGGAAGAGTGGCAACAAGAGTGTTCCGAAGATAATCATACGGAGCAATTTACCACGCGTTACAACCAAGAGAGCTGGAGTAACACCCATAGCGATGATACCTGCAAGTGGCAAGATACCATTTCCAACTTTTGAAAGAAGCACTGCTTCAATCAACATGATTGGTGCAAGTACGTTGGCACAAGCCCAGATTTCAGCACGACCAGCGATGAATGGCCAGTCAAGACCGATATTGAATTTACGTCCTTGAAGACGTTTAGTAGCAACGTTTGTAATACCTTGTGATAGTGGTTCTACGGCTGCGATGAACCATGAACCGATAAGTGAGAAGAGTTCCAAAGATACACCGGCAGTCAAACCAAGAGACAACCATCCTTTGATAACAAGACGCCATTTATCTGCATCTGCAACACCTGCAATTGGATGTGGAGTTCCCATAATACCGATAACGATACCAAGGATGAAACCGATGAAGAATTTAGATCCCCAGAAACCGATTTTCTTGTTCAATTTAGCAGCATCAAAGTCATATTTATCAAGGCCTGGGAAGAATTTTTCAAAAATCTTATCCAAAACCATGATAACTGGGTTCATCATGTAGTTCATGTGAGTTGATGTCATTGGTGATGAACTTGGGGCGTTAAGAAGGTCATCAAATGTAGGTTTCATCAAGTCAGAGTTGATAATTTTCAACACACCGACAAGAACGATAGCTGCTGTAGCAATCAAGAGTGAAACCCCTTGACTCACACCATTGTTATCAGCATACCATTTAATCAAGAGACCTGTGATAGACAAGTGCCAGATATCAAAGATATCGACATCAAGTGTATCGGTTTTCTTCATAGCAAGCATCACTACGTTGACAATCAACATGATGAGCAAGAAGTAAAGTGTCCAAGCAGAACCCCAAGTGATTGTTGCAAGTGGTGCCCAACCAACGTCGGTAATACTCAATTGGATACCAGTGTTTTCAACGAATTTTGCAAGTGATGCTGAGAAAGCACCATTTAGCATACCGATGATAGCACCGATACCTGTAAGAGCGATGGCAAGTTTGATACCACCTTCAAGCGCTTTGGAGAATTTCACTCCAAAAAGTAAAGCCAATACTGTCAAAATGATTAACATGATGACAGGTCCACCCATTTCTAAGATGGGATTGAAAACCTTTCCGATTAGGTCAAAGATTGCATCCATAACAGTTCCTCCCTTTTTTATGTTATATGAATGTTAACAAATTAGAATTAGCTTAATCCGTGTTCTTTAATAGCTGCTTCAATATTGTCAAATACTGGAGCGCTCATTGCTGGGATACGGAATAAGATTGGTCCAGCTTCGATAACTGGGATACCTGGTTCAAAACCAAGGTCTGTTGCAGCGATTGGTGTAAAGATATCGTAACCTTTCATAAGGTCTTCGTTTACATCTTTCACCATGACTGCATCACAGTGAACATCATAACCACGGTTTGAAAGTTCTTCTTCTAGAGCACTTTTAATTTGGTGACTTGAGTTAACACCTGCACCGCAGGCAGCAAGAATTTTAATCATTTAGATTTCCTCCGATTTTATTTTTTAATAGACAAGATTAAGCGGTTGCTTCAGCAATGTAAGCATAAAGTTTTTCTGGTTCGGAAATTTTTGATAGGTCTTCAAGATGTCCATTTCCTGTGAAAAAGTCCATCAACTGAGCAAGAATGTTCGTTTGACTTGAACTAGAGTTATTGATGATAAAGAAGAGCAAGGATACTTCTACTTCCTTATCCGGTGCAATCATATTGTGGAAGGTCACAGGTTTCTCTAATCGAACGACCACAACTTTTTCAGCTAGATTATGAACAATATCTGTATGAGGAATAGCCACATTCGGCAAATCCTTACCCAAAAATTCCATATCTAAGCCAGTTGGAAATGACTTTTCACGCGTGATCAAGGCTTCACGATAAGTTGGAGTCACGATTTCTCGTTCCTCCAATAAAGTAGCAACCTGATCAAAGAGATGTTCTTGATTATCCGCTTCTAAGCAAAACACAAGGTTTTTGTCAAAGAAATGATCTAATCCCATAAGGTTTTCCCTTCTTTCTATTAACTTTATGCTATAAGTATAACACTATATGTAATCGTTGTCAATAGTTTTCTGTTGATTTTTGTCTTTTTTTATACTTTTGTTGTGTTTATAGTTTGTTATATAAAAATAAACAAACAAATATTCCAAGTATTTTTCTGTTCTAATACTCAATGAAAATCAAAGAGCAAACTAGAAAGCTAGGCACAGACTGCTCAAAACACCGTTTTGAGGTTGTGGATAGAACTGACCAAGTCAGTAACCATATCTACGACAAGCCGA
>NZ_VMMS01000119.1:0-6531 GCF_013277315.1 Streptococcus sp. 2106 | reverse complement strand
AATGCTTTTTGATTTTAGTTTAATATTAATCGATTGTTCTATTTTTTGCCTCCAAAACCTTGGAAAAGGCTTTCTTTTGTGATATACTTCACATATAAATACAAGAGAGCTCGTCACACTCGACTCTGTTGACAAAAAATCAATCCAGTCCCGTTGTCCCTGTTCTCGGTCAATATCAAGGAGGATAGCTATGAAAGCTGTTGTTGTAAATCCAGAAAGCACTGGTGTTGCTGTTGAAGAAAAAGTACTCCGTCCACTTGAAACTGGGGAAGCACTTGTAGAAATTGAATACTGTGGTGTTTGCCACACTGACCTCCACGTTGCTCATGGTGA
Source organism: Streptococcus sp. 2106 (assembly GCF_013277315.1). Taxonomy (NCBI): domain Bacteria; kingdom Bacillati; phylum Bacillota; class Bacilli; order Lactobacillales; family Streptococcaceae; genus Streptococcus; species Streptococcus sp. 2106. The sequence goes on along the minus strand of NZ_VMMS01000119.1, from coordinate 6,198 downwards.
CTTTGGTCAAGTACCAGGACGTGTTCTTGGCCACGAAGGTATCGGTATCGTTAAAGAGATTGCTCCAGATGTGAAAAGCCTTAAAGTCGGTGACCGCGTCAGCGTTGCTTGGTTCTTTGAAGGATGTGGCACTTGCGAATACTGTACAACTGGTCGCGAAACCCTTTGCCGTACAGTGAAAAATGCTGGCTACTCAGTAGACGGTGGTATGGCTGAACAATGTATCGTAACTGCTGACTATGCTGTCAAAGTTCCTGACGGACTTGATTCAGCCCAAGCTTCTTCTATCACATGTGCTGGAGTAACAACCTATAAAGCTATCAAAGAAGCAAAAGTTGAACCAGGCCAATGGGTTGTTCTTTACGGTGCTGGTGGACTTGGTAACCTCGCTGTTCAATACGCTAAAAAAGTATTCAATGCTCATGTTATCGCTGTCGATATCAACAATGACAAACTTGCCCTTGCAAAAGAAGTAGGCGCTGACATTGTGATTAACGGCCTCGAAGTTGAAGATGTAGCTGGACTCATCGAGGAAAAAACTGATGGTGGAGCTCATTCAGCTGTCGTAACTGCTGTATCTAAAGTTGCCTTCAACCAGGCTGTTGACTCAGTTCGTGCTGGTGGTCACGTCGTCGCTGTCGGCCTTCCTTCTGAAATGATGGAACTAAGTATCGTAAAAACCGTTCTAGATGGAATCCAAGTCATCGGTTCTCTCGTTGGAACTCGTAAAGACTTGGAAGAAGCCTTCCAATTCGGTGCAGGAGGTTTGGTAGTTCCAGTTGTTCAAAAACGTCCAGTAGAAGATGCTGTTGCCATTTTCGACGAAATGGAAAAAGGTCAAATCCAAGGACGTATGGTACTCGACTTCACCCACTAATCTAATAGAAACCTATTTTAAAAGTTGGAAGCTTCTTTCAACTTTTTTATATTAAATTTTTAAATGTGGATTCAATATTACTCCTCAAAAAACTCAATATATCAACATCCAAAAGTAAAAGTTTTTTTAATTTTTTATGATAAATAGTTGCTTTTTACATGAAAACGGTTTATACTTAAACAGTCTTAAAGTTTTCTTAAATGAAAACTAAAACAAAAAAGGAGGAATGACAATAATGAGTATCGGAATCATTATTGCGAGCCACGGCGAATTTGCTGCGGGTATTCATCAGTCAGGATCTATGATCTTTGGTGAACAAGAAAAGGTTCAAGTTGTGACCTTTATGCCAAATGAAGGTCCTGATGATCTATACGCTAAGTTTAATAACGCTGTTGCTGCATTTGACGCAGAAGATGAGGTTCTAGTTTTGGCTGACCTTTGGAGTGGTTCTCCATTTAACCAAGCTAGTCGCGTGATGGGAGAAAATCCTGAGCGTAAGTTTGCCATCATCACAGGACTTAACTTACCGACGTTGATTCAAGCCTACACAGAGCGCCTCATGGACGCTGCTGCAGGTGTAGAAAAAGTCGCTGCTAATATCATTAAAGAAGCCAAAGATGGCATCAAAGCTCTTCCAGAAGAGCTAAATCCAGTTGAAGAAGTTGCAAGCGCTGCAGCTGCTCCAGTTGCCCAAGCTGCTATCCCAGAAGGAACTGTTATCGGAGACGGTAAATTGAAAATCAATCTTGCCCGTCTTGACACACGTCTACTTCACGGTCAGGTTGCAACTGCTTGGACTCCAGATTCAAAAGCAAATCGTATCATCGTTGCTTCAGATAACGTGGCTAAAGACGACCTTCGTAAAGAATTGATTAAACAAGCAGCTCCAGGTAATGTCAAGGCTAACGTGGTTCCAATTCAAAAACTGATTGAGATTTCAAAAGACCCACGTTTTGGAGAAACACATGCCCTTATCTTGTTTGAAACACCTCAAGATGCCCTTCGTGCCATCGAAGGTGGCGTGCCAATCAAAACTCTTAACGTTGGTTCTATGGCTCACTCAACAGGTAAAACATTGGTCAATACCGTTTTGTCTATGGACAAAGAAGATGTTGCTACATTTGAAAAAATGCGTGACTTGGGTGTTGAATTTGATGTCCGTAAAGTACCAAATGATTCTAAAAAAGATTTGTTTGACTTGATTAACAAAGCCAATGTCAAATAAGCCATTATTTATGAAAGGATTTTAAACATGTCTATTATTTCTATGGTTTTAGTAGTCGTTGTAGCCTTCTTTGCAGGTCTTGAAGGCATCCTCGACCAGTTCCAATTTCACCAACCACTTGTAGCCTGTACCCTTATTGGGCTTGTAACAGGTCACTTGGAAGCAGGGATTATCCTCGGTGGATCGCTTCAAATGATTGCCCTTGGTTGGTCAAATATCGGTGCTGCTATCGCTCCTGATGCTGCACTTGCTTCTGTCGCTGCTGCCATTATCATGGTTCTTGGTGGTGACTTTACCAAGACTGGTATCGGTGTTGCCCAAGCGGTTGCTATCCCTCTTGCCGTAGCTGGACTTTTCTTGACAATGATTGTTCGTACAATTTCAGTTGGTTTGGTTCATACTGCAGATGCTGCCGCTAAAAAAGGTGACTTCGGCGCTGTGGAGCGTGCGCATTTCATTGCGCTACTTTTCCAAGGACTTCGTATCGCGCTTCCTGCAGCTCTTCTACTTATGGTACCAACTGAAACTGTACAAAGTATCCTTAGTGCCATGCCAGACTGGCTCAAAGATGGTATGGCTATCGGTGGTGGTATGGTCGTTGCCGTTGGTTACGCCATGGTTATCAACATGATGGCAACTCGTGAAGTATGGCCATTCTTCGCTCTTGGTTTCGTTCTCGCTGCTGTGTCAGATATTACTCTAATCGGATTCGGTGCTATCGGTGTTGCTATCGCTCTTATCTACCTTCACCTTTCTAAAACTGGTGGAAATGGTGGCGGAGGAGCCGCAACTTCTAACGACCCAATCGGCGATATCCTAGAAGACTACTAAGATAAGAAAGGACTGAAAACATCATGACTGAAAAACTTCAATTAACTAAATCAGATCGTAAAAAAGTTTGGTGGCGTTCAACCTTCTTACAAGGGTCTTGGAACTTTGAACGGATGCAAAACTTGGGCTGGGCTTATACACTCATTCCAGCTATCAAAAAACTCTATACTAAAAAAGAAGATCAAATCGCTGCTCTTGAGCGTCACCTTGAGTTCTTCAACACTCATCCATACGTAGCTGCTCCAGTCATGGGGGTTACTCTTGCGCTTGAAGAAGAACGTGCTAACGGTGTGGAAATCGATGACGCTGCTATCCAAGGGGTTAAAATCGGTATGATGGGACCTCTTGCTGGTATCGGTGACCCAGTATTCTGGTTTACAGTACGCCCAATCCTTGGATCTCTCGGTGCTTCACTTGCCCTTACTGGCAATATCTTGGGTCCGCTCCTCTTCTTTGTTGCATGGAACTTGATTCGTATGTCATTCTTGTGGTATGTTCAAGAGATTGGATACAAGGCTGGATCAGAAATCACTAAAGATATGTCTGGTGGTATCCTTCAAGATATCACTAAAGGAGCTTCTATCCTTGGGATGTTCATTCTTGCTGTCCTTGTTCAACGCTGGGTAAATATTAAATTTGCTTTCGATGTTTCTAAAGTTCAACTAGATGAAAAGGCTTATATCCATTGGGATAAATTGCCAGAAGGGTCTAAAGGTATCCAAGAAGCATTCGCACAAGTAGGACAAGGATTGTCTCAAACTCCTGAAAAAGTTACTACTTTCCAACAAAACTTGGATATGTTGATTCCTGGACTATCAGGACTACTCCTTACTCTCCTTTGCATGTACTTGCTTAAGAAAAAAGTATCTCCAATCACTATTATCCTTGCCCTCTTCGCAGTGGGTATTGTGGCACATGTTCTTCACATCATGTAATCAAGCAACTTAAAAGGAACCAGGTTCTAAAATCTGATTCCTTTTTTCTATACTTTTATTCTGCCAAGGCTCCCATTGGATCCCATGGTGCAAGCACAATTGGTTCTGCTTCATAGGCAGCTTGTTCTTCTGCTGTCAGCAATTCCTTACGGACAACGATTTGGTAAGTGTATTCGTCCATCCAAGCGTCTGAGGCAACAAAGTAACCATCTGTACCGACCTTGTCTCCCCATGAGTTTTCAACCTTCCACTTGGTTGATTTACCATTTTCGTCCAAGTCAACACCTGTCAAGACCATGGCGTGGGTCATCAAGCTTTCACTATAGTCCAAACGTCCAGCCTTGTCTTGAGTAAGTTTAATGTCCATGCTTGATTCAAAGTCATAAACATCTGTCGCAAGGATGCCAGCCTTACGGTTGCTGAGCTGGCCGACATCAGAACCAAACCAAACAGTCTCACCTGCTTGCATTTGGGCAATCGCCAATTCTTTCAAGCGCTCCATTGGAACGTTGATGTAGCGAACTGCACGGCTACCAACCACATTCCCCAACATCTCAACTGTGTAAGATTTACCGTATGGTTTATCAGCAGTTGGAGCATTGATAACAGAAACGTAGTCTTCTAAAGGAAGATTGACATATTTCTTGTAAAATTCCTGTGGAGTAATACCTTTTTCGCTTTGGTAGTTATTATCCTTATCACGATAAGCAAAGTCAAATTTACGTGGTGGTAGTCCTAGTGACATGGCAAGGAAGTTAAAGATCTCTTGCAAGAGGTCTTCTTTCTTAGCTTGAACAGTCGCTTGGTCTGCGCCAGAAGCTAGTAAGTCACGCAAGATTTGAGCATCTTGGCGCAGCAATTTGTTAAGGATTGCATTTAGCTCACGGCTGCTACTAGATGAAACAGACTCAGGATAAACTGACTTAGGCACGACACCGTATTTTTCAAAGAGGGAAACGACCATATCCCATTGACCACCATCTTGTTGAGGTGTTTGGAGTAAGAAGCTAACCTTGCGGCTAGTCAATTCTTGGTCTGAAGTCGCAATGACTTGCTCCAAGAACCAGTTTGATTTCTCATACTTATCCCAGAAGAAAGTGTGGGCTTGTGACAACTCAAAGTTCTCCAATTTGTATTGCGAGATGAGTTTGTGGCGGAAGGTGTTGAGAGCCGCAAACATCCAGCAACGACCAGACGCTTTCTGGTTAGTGACCTTGTCCTTGGTTAAATCCAATGAGAAAACAGGTGTGTTGTCTACACGGCTTTGGCGACGTTCCAGAGCTGCAAAAATTCCGTTGTGGCTGGCAGCATTTTCAATCGCTTGGTATTTTACATTTGCTTCATAGTTGGCAAATAGTTTATCAGTAAATGATTCTTGAATCGCGTTCATAGATTCCTCCTTTTATTCTACAGTCTATTATAACTCTTTTCACAAAGGAAGCAACTAAAAAACATAAAAGGCGAGGACATTGTCCCTCACCTTTTTCAAATATAAATCAAATTAAGCAATACTAGCAAGGAGAATTTCTAATTCTTCCTTGGTCAAGCGACGCCATTCCCCTCGTTCCAGGTTCTCATCTAATACTAAAGTTCCCATAGTCAATCGTTGCAAGTCCACCACTTCCTTGCCACAGTAGCCCACCATACGCTTGATCTGATGAAACTTCCCTTCTGCAATGGTCACACGGATTTGGCTTTGATTCTTTTCTGTATCTATGGATACAAGCTCCAGTATAGCGGGTTGACAGGTAAAGTCTTTGAGAGGAATACCCTCAGCAAATATCTCCACATCTTCTTGGGTCATGATTCCCTTGACTTGTGCCAGATAAGTCTTGTCCACATGACGCTTGGGCGAAAGAAGAACATGAGCCAGCTGACCATCATTGGTCAAGAGCAAAAGACCATGCGTGTCAATATCCAAGCGTCCTACTGGGAAAACTTCCTTACTCCGCGCCAAGTCATCCAACAAGTCCAGAACGGTTCTGTGCTTGGGATCCTCAGTCGCTGAGATAACTCCTTTGGGCTTGTTCATCATGTAGTAGACAAAATCTTCATACTCCAACACTTGCCCATCAAAGCGAATCTCATCTATTTTTTCATCAATCTGCAATTTAGCTGATTTTTCTTTTTTACCATTTACAGTCACGCGCCCAGCCTTGAGCAAGTTTTTGACCTCAGTCCGACTTCCCACCGCACAGGCAACTAAAAATTTATCTAATCTCATAGAACTATTATATCATATCAAAAGGAGGCTAGTACAATGACCAACCTCCTTTTCGTTTCATACTCTTCAAAAATCTCTTCAAACCATGTCAACGTCGCCTTGCCGT
>NZ_VMMS01000118.1:0-688 GCF_013277315.1 Streptococcus sp. 2106 | reverse complement strand
TCCATGGTAAATAAGCCTCTAAAACCTCTTTGTTTACGAGAGTTTCCTCGTTTGGAAGACATTCTAGAAGATAGGATAGATATTTTTCACTATTTAGTTGATGACGTTTAGCTGTTTCCAACAAACTCATAATAATAGCTCTTGCTTTAGCTCCTTCAAAACTTTGAGAAAACAACCAATTTTTACGTCCCATAACCAATGATTTAATGGCGCGTTCAGCTAGATTATTGGAAAGGACCAGATGCCCGTCTTTCAAAATGGCCTTAAAGGTTTCTTCATACTTGAGACTGTATTCAATTGCCCTTCCTAGTTTTGAACCAGGTAAAACTGACTGACGCCGACACCAAGCAAAGAAGTCTTCCATTAGGGGTTGGAGCTCTTCTTGACGTTTCTGTAGTCGTTCATCAGCTGGCAAAACCTCCCAGTCTCTTTCCAAGGCAAATAACTGGTCACAATAAGCTAAACCTTTAGCTCCTAAGGATGAGTTATCTGCTTGCTTGGGGGTGGATTCAAAAAACTTCCTTCTCACATGCGCCCAACATCCAACAAGTTCAGCTTCTTCCAGTTGACGATAAGCTTCTAGCGGTTCGCAGTTTACCAAGCTTAGCGTCGCCTTGCTCCTAAACCTTGGACTGCTATCGCATAGGCAGAACTAGAGGACTAAAGTCCTAAGTTACTGCCGCAACAT
>NZ_VMMS01000117.1:0-3301 GCF_013277315.1 Streptococcus sp. 2106 | reverse complement strand
GTTGTAGATGAAACTGACGAAGTCAGTAACCATACCTACGGCAAGGCGACGTTGACGCGGATTGAAGAGATTTTCGAAGAGTATAAATCTTCCTAGGATAAAGCAAAACGCATAGTATCAAGGGTTTTCAACACTTGATACTATGCGTTTTCTGATGTTAAAGACTTTCTACCAGGTTTTTTAAAAGCATAATTGTTAGTTGTAGTCATTTATTATTCTTCAAAGAAAAATGGTGGGGCGAATTTTTTCAGTTCTTCAAAGCACTTTTGAGCAGTATCTGTATCTTCACAGATGATAAGGCAAACATCATCACCACAAAGGGTTGCGATAATATCTTGGAAATCAAGAGCATCAATAATTGTAGCGAACGATTGTGCTAGACCAGGAAGAGTTTTGAGTAGGACTTGGTGCTGAATAGGTCGCAACATGATGAGGGCATCTTCCATATAGTTTTCCAAACGTTTTTCCCATTTTGAGATGGAACCATTATTAAGAACATAATAAGCGTTATCTTCTTCGCGGACTTTTGATAGGTTCATATTTTTGATGTCGCGTGAGAGGGTTGCCTGGGTCACTTGAATGTCGTTCTCAGCAAGAAGAGACTGTAATTCAGCCTGTGTATGAATCTTGTTTTTTGCGACAAGAGCGCGTATGAGTTGGTGGCGGTGTTCTGATTTATTCATAATAATGTAACTCCTTTTAGCAAGGTATGGTAAGCGTGGACTGAGTGAGGTCGACAGTCAAGTGGTAGTTGGTATTGTCACGTATGGTGATTTCAAAGTCAGTAGTATAGAGGACTAAACGAAGAGTATCTCCTTCTTTTAACTTGTAAATAGTAGGTTGTAGTTCAAATTGCACATCCATCCATTCATCTGCAGTAATATCCTCTACTAACAGTAGATCAGTTCTATTTTGTAAATTAAGGTAGCCTTTTGTCACGACTCGTTGTGCATCTGGTCTAAATGGCAGTTCACAGAGATTTTCCAGCATATGATAGCGACCGTTGTCAATGGTTCTAGCACTTAAAACAGCTGGATAAGGCTGTAAGTATTTCTTTTGACCAAGTTCCAGTAATTGAGCAGATAAAAGCCCCTTGTTTGTGCTGGATTTGATACGAAGATTGAGCTGAGCGCGACCGTTCAGGTGGAGATCTTTAGTTACAGGCAGGTCAATAGTAATCTGATTGGTTTTCCCTTGATAGAGTTCCGTATTGAAGGTCTGGTAGGTCTTACCATAACGCTCAAAATCCTTATCTGGGTACTGGTTTTGAATAGCTTGCTCTTCTTGCCCAAGTGAGAAGGTTTCAAAGTTTTCTTGCTCACCAAAGTTATCAAGAGATAACCAAGTCTGAGGAGCAGTATTGTCCTGCCAGATAACGGTCGGAAGTTGAAAATCTGTATCTTGTCCCAGTAATTTCTTTGTCAACAAAGCATTCATGGACTCACGGAAATCAATGGACTGCCAGTTGTTCATATACACATGGGCGCCATTATGGAAAAAGAAATACTTATTTATATTAGTAGGAAGAGCATGGAACATCTGGTAAACATGAAGTGGTTTGACATTCCAATCCTGAGAACCATGGGTAAAGACAACCTCTGCCTTTACTTTATGGGCATTGAGCAGATAGTTGCGGTCATGCCAAAACTGGTTATAGTCGCCAGTCTTGCGATCCAGTTGCTCTTTCACTTTTTCTAAGTCAGCTTGGTGAGCTTCATTGCCACGGATATAGTCGCCAGCCAAGAGATTACGAGAGTAGGTTAGTTCAGCAAGGGAGTCAAAGTCCTCACCTGGATAGCCACCTGGGCTAGTCACCAGACCGTTTTCTCGGTAGTAGTTGTACCATGAAGAAATTCCAGCCTCAGCAATGATTACTTCTAAACCATCAACACCTGTAGTGGCAAGGCCGTTTGACATGGTACCTAGATAGGAAAGTCCAGTTGTAGCTACTTTTCCGTTTGACCAGTCAGCTTTGACTTGACGCTGGCGCGTATAATCGGTAAAGGCACGGCAACGGCCATTAAGCCAATCAATGACATTTTTATAAGCCTCGATTTGCTGGTAGTCGCCATTAGTCATGAAACCAGTAGAGTCTCTGGTACCAACACCTGAAACATAGAGATTGGCAAAACCTCGTGGAAGGAAGTAGTCGTTGAGTGTATAGCTAGAGTTGATGTGAGTTAGCTTTTCCTCAGCTTCAGCCACAAGCTCAGCTTGGCCTTGAGATTGGACGAGATTGAGTTGAGGTTCTTCTAGCTCAATCTTGTGAGCAGGTTTGACATCAAGCTCACCCTCCATCTTGTAGAGAGCCTTGTCGCTAGCCTTGTCATTTGTTCCCTGATGATAGGGACTGGCTGTCATGATAGCAGGGATTTGTCCCTCATAACGAGGACGAATAATGCTGACCTTGACTAAGTCTGGAAGTCCTTTTTGGTCAGTATCGACACGAGACTCAACGTAAACGACTTCACGAATGACATCATGACTGGAAAAGGTAGCCAAACTCTTGCCGTTAAAGTAGTGGTAGTCATTATCCTCTGGAATAAGACCGTCACTGACAAGTTGGTCGATAAGAGTATTTCCTTTTTTGGTGCGAGTATTGAGTAACTGATAGAGATTTTCAAGCAAGTCACCGTATACAATAGGAAATCCAGTTTCTTTACGAAAAACGTCACTGTCTTCGAAGTCAACCAAATAAGAAAAGCCTAAAAGTTGAAAAGCAACAGTATAAAAAATATCTGCTGTCAGTTCATCTTCTGATTGAAAAAATGTCAGCAGGTCTGTTTTTTTATCAGCTGCTAGGATGGAAAGTGGGTAGTTGGTGTCTTGATAAGTGAAAAAGAAACGACGTAAAAAGGTTTCAAGTGAGTCTTTGTGATTGGCTGTATTTTGTAAATCAAAGCCATATTTTTTTAGTTCAGATAAGATATTTTCTTTTTGGAAAGTGATATAACTATATTGATTAAAACGCATAGAACCTCCATATAGAATGATAGTTAAGGTTATTATATCAAAAAAAAAGCAGAAAGGGAATTGTTAACTGTAAAAGGAAATAATCTAATAAAAATGAATAAAGTGCTAAATTCAATATAGAGAACAGTGTAATAATAGATATAATGAATATAATATAAAAATTCTAGGAGATTTATATTGTATGTTTTCTATTTTTTATATATAATATAGTATAAATATAAAAACGATGACAAAAATACAAATGAATAGAAAGTAAATTAGTAAGCTGATGAAATTTTTCTCAAGAGAAGCCTTTTATAGGTGAAAATGGTATAATCCCGACTTTATC
>NZ_VMMS01000116.1:0-1189 GCF_013277315.1 Streptococcus sp. 2106 | reverse complement strand
CTGCAAATCCAATCAGCAAAGCTCCAACCCCCATCAGCTGGTCTAAAATCGGTGGTTCAAACATTTTTATCTCCTTATGCTCTTAATTTTCGTACTTCTTTTTCTAATTCCAAAATCTCATAAACATCATTGACATCGTACATAATATCCTTCCCTTGCTTACGAAATCTTAAGCCTTTACGTTCTAGCTTCTTAATATAGCCATGAGTGAAGCCGAATTTCTCCATCAAAGCCTGTTGATTGATTGGCATGCGATCATTCTCTAACTGCTCCTTGACCTGCTTTTCAGCAAAAGCCAATAATTGATTTGTGAACAATTCAGCACTTTCGCCGTCCAATCGTAATTGTAACGTTATACCTTCCATTTTCTACATCCTCTCAACTATGCGGGCAAGCATTTTTGTGATATAATGATTTTGATTATTTTAGTAAGCGCCTGACTCCTGTTAGGTGCTTTTTTGGTTTAAAAAGTTTTACTTTCCATCGCCCTGAGTTCTATCTCATGGCTGACTTGTTTCAATAGCTTCTCACACGCTATTTTTGCTTCTCTGTACGTTGTGTTCTCGCTGATGAAGTAATCAGCAAGTTCGATGATTTTATCTTCCATTCAACCTCCTACATCAGCCTCAAGACTGATGTAATATCCTCCTAAATTGCTATAATACTCTTGACTAGGACCTCTCACCGTTTTAGTCAAAACTTCAGCAGAAAGGAGGTTCAAAAAATGAGTAAGCTTAGCCATAAGCCAAACCACGTTGTTAAGAAACTAACCTGGGAAAATCTCGATAATATTCTATTATCTTATTTTTCAGAGTCGACTACTGATAAACCTAGCGCAGTAATTCAGTTATCTGATTTTGAAATGTCTAAAGCTGAAATTATCGAAGAAGCAACTGCTCAAGGTTATCAAGTTATCGATAATTCTGATGGTTACTTAAAGTTTCTATAACGAATTTTAAAGATGATATATTTGTACGATTTACATCAATATCTCTTTTTAACTTAGCGATCTGTCTATCAGATTGCTTTTTTCTTTTCCCACTATACGGATATCGTCTTGGTCTCATTTTCTTTCCCTCCCTACGCTTGACTAAATGCGTTCAGTTCCATGATTTTCATCTTGGTATTGGTGCTTGGCTCCCACGTCATCCAGTAAGCTAGAGCGGCATCCGCATGCTTCTTGGGTAGC
>NZ_VMMS01000115.1:0-1173 GCF_013277315.1 Streptococcus sp. 2106 | reverse complement strand
CTGCAAATCCAATCAGCAAGGCTCCAACCCCCATCAGCTGGTCTAAAATCGGTGGTTCAAACATTTTTATCTCCTTATGCTCTTAATTTTCGTACTTCTTTTTCTAATTCCAAAATCTCATAAACATCATTGACATCGTACATAATATCCTTCCCTTGCTTACGAAATCTTAAGCCTTTACGTTCTAGCTTCTTAATATAGCCATGAGTGAAGCCGAATTTCTTCATCAAAGCCTGTTGATTGATTGGCATGCGATCATTCTCTAACTGCTCCTTGACCTGCTTTTCAGCAAAGGCCAATAATTGATTAGTGAACAATTCGGCACTTTCGCCGTCCAATCGTAATTGTAGGGTTATACCTTCCATTTTTTTACATCCTCTCAACTATGCGGGCAAGCATTTTTGTGATATAATGGTTTTAATTATTTAAGTATGCGCCTGATTTCCGTCAGGTGCTTTTTTTGTTGTTGTCAAACTGTCTTACTTTCCATCGCCCTGAGTTCTATCTCATGGCTGACTTGTCTAAATAGCTTCTCACACGCTATTTTAGCTTCTCTGTACGTTGTAGATTCGCTGATGAAGTAATCAGCAAGTTCGATGATTTTATCTTCCATTCAACCTCCTACATCAGCCTCAAGACAGCAGTTTCGTTGCTAACATAACTTGTAAATTCTCAAGATAACTAGTTTTTCTTAAAAGTTTTTCAACTAATTCATTGTCTGCCTTTACAAAGGTGAACTCTTTTTTTCCACTATACGGATACCGTTTTGGTCTCATTTTCTTTCCCTCCCTACGCTTGACTAAATGCGTTCAGTTCCATGATTTTCATCTTGGTATTGGTGCTTGGCTCCCACGTCATCCAGTAAGCTAGAGCGGCATCCGCATGCTTCTTGGGTAGCAAGTCATAGCGACTAATGTTGAAGTGGTCTTTAAAGTCAATCTCAGCTTGTCTAAATACCGACTGAGCAAAAATCTTATCCGCATAAGCTGGGCTATCAATGCCACCCAGGCAAGCCACAACCCTAGCCTTACGCTTCTTCAGGAGCGACTGAGCATAGCTTGGATGAATCGGTTGCTCACTCTTGAGGTAGTCAATATCCTCCAGCATGGTCGTCTGTTGCTCACGCAATTTCTTCTGGCCAGTGAAGAGAGCGATAAAAGCATCCTCGTCCAA
>NZ_VMMS01000114.1:0-18775 GCF_013277315.1 Streptococcus sp. 2106 | reverse complement strand
GCCATTGACGCAGCAAGCGACCAAGCAGGCGTGGACAAAGCGCAAGCAGACGGAATTGCCGCAGTAGCAGCAGTTAATCCAGTGGCTAAGGACAAAGCTAAGGCAGCAGTAGCGGCTAAGCTGAAAGAAAAAGAAGCCGAGATTGATGCGAACGCTAACCTTTCAGATGCAGAAAAAGCAGCAGCGAAAGAACAAGCTAAAGCAGCAGCAGACAAAGCTATCCAAGCCATTGACGCAGCAAGCGACCAAGCAGGCGTGGACAAAGCGCAAGCAGACGGAATTGCCGCAGTAGCAGCAGTTAATCCAGTGGCTAAGGACAAAGCTAAGGAAGCAGCATTACCTAATACTGGTAGTCGATCAGATAGCACTACAGCTGCTCTAGGACTTCTATCAATCTTTGGAGCAGTCGGTTTACTCTTTTCTAAAAAGAAAAAAGATGATGAAGAAGCTTAAGTAGATGATTCTATTTGATTCTCAATAGCCTTCACATGCAAAAATCTTTATCAATTAAAAAGAACTAGGGTAACCTACACATTAGCTGGATATACTCACCCTATAGCGGATAGTGAAGAAGCCTCTTTGCCAACTGTAGTAGATGGAAGTTGGCTAAGATTCAGAAAGGACAAATTTTGTCCTTTCTTTTTTGTCGTCCTTCTCTCTGTTGATGGATTGTAAGGTAAGCGCGTCATAACAAGGTATCTATCATTCATGGAAGACCTCCTGTATACTATTCGTAAAGTAAAACTATTGGAGGATATTTTAATGCCACAACCTATTGTTCCTGTAGAGATTCCACAATCTCGTCCTTTTGATTCTAAAAAGAGAAATGACATTCTGCTTAAAATTCAGCAGAAAATCATTTAGAAGATAAGAAGAATGTTCGTCTCTTAGAAGCCAATCAGGTTGAAGAATTAGGGTTTGAGATAGAAGTTTTATAAAAAAATAAAAAATAAATAACAAGAACAAACATAAACTGTTGACTTTTTCAAACAATAGTAGTATATTATGTTTGTGAGGACTAATTGACTGTTTTTTAAAGACAGCCAATACACTGCTGGAATCCAGCATAGAAAAAATAAAAAGGAGTATACAATATGTCTATTGTTATCGGTGCAGATGCTGCAGGTTTGAGATTGAAAGAAGTTGTGAAAGACTTCTTGGAAAAAGAAAACTTCCACGTTGTGGATGTTACAGCTGAAGGTCAAGACTTTGTTGATGTGACTCTCGCTGTTGCTGCAGAAGTAAACAAAGAAGAACAAAACCTTGGTATCGTGATTGATGCTTATGGAGCTGGTCCATTTATGGTTGCAACAAAAATCAAAGGAATGGTTGCTGCAGAAGTATCTGACGAACGTTCAGCTTATATGACTCGTGGCCACAACAACTCTCGTATGATCACTATGGGTGCACAACTTGTTGGTGATGAATTGGCTAAAAACATCGCTAAAGGATTTGTTAACGGTAAATACGATGGTGGACGTCACCAAATCAGGGTCGATATGTTGAACAAAATGTGCTAATTAGATTACAGTAAGAAAGGTAAGTTAAAAATGAGAATTGCAATTGGATGTGACCACATCGTAACAGATGAAAAAATGGCGGTTTCAGAATTTTTGAAATCAAAAGGATATGAAGTCATTGACTTTGGTACATATGACCATACACGTACTCACTACCCAATCTTTGGTAAAAAAGTAGGGGAAGCTGTAACTAGCGGTCAAGCTGATCTTGGAGTATGTATCTGTGGTACTGGTGTTGGTATCAACAACGCTGTAAATAAAGTCCCAGGTGTTCGTTCTGCCTTGGTTCGTGATATGACAACAGCCCTTTATGCTAAAGAACAATTGAACGCTAACGTTATCGGCTTTGGTGGTAAGATTACTGGTGAATTGCTCATGTGTGACATCATCGAAGCTTTCATCCATGCTGAATACAAACCATCTGAAGAAAACAAAAAATTGATTGCGAAAATTGAACACGTTGAAAGTCACAATGCTCAACAAACAGACGCAAACTTCTTCACTGAATTCCTTGAAAAATGGGATCGCGGAGAATACCACGACTAAGAGGTGACCTATGATTTTAACAGTCACAATGAACCCATCCATTGATATTTCCTATCCCTTGGATGAGTTAAAGATTGATACTGTCAATCGTGTGGTGGATGTAACCAAAACGGCTGGTGGTAAGGGACTCAATGTTACCCGAGTACTTTCAGAATTTGGGGATTCTGTTCTTGCTACTGGTTTAGTGGGTGGTAAACTTGGTGAGTTTTTGGTTGAACATATCGATAATCAAGTAAAAAAGGATTTCTTCTCTATTCAAGGTGAAACTCGAAACTGTATCGCTATTCTCCACGGAAAAAACCAAACAGAAGTATTAGAAAAAGGCCCAGAAGTTTTGGAACAGGAAGGACAAGCCTTTTTGGAACATTTCAAAAATCTTCTGGAGTCAGTTGAAGTAGTAGCCATCTCAGGTAGTCTGCCAGCTGGTCTTCCAGTTGATTACTATGCGAACTTGGTAGAGCTTGCTAATCAAGCTGGCAAGCCTGTTGTCTTGGACTGCTCTGGTGCAGCACTTCGGGCGGTTCTTGAATCACCACATAAACCAACAGTCATCAAACCAAATAATGAGGAATTGTCTCAGCTTCTAGGAAGAGAAGTTTCTGAGGATTTGGATGAATTAAAAGAAGTTCTTCAAGAACCTTTGTTTGCGGGTATTGAATGGATTATCGTTTCACTTGGTGCCAACGGTGCCTTTGCCAAACATGGCGACGCTTTCTACAAGGTAGATATTCCTCGAATTCAGGTTGTCAACCCTGTCGGATCTGGAGACTCTACTGTGGCAGGAATTTCTTCAGGACTACTTCATAAAGAATCGGATGCAGAATTACTCATCAAGGCAAATGTCCTTGGTATGCTCAATGCTCAAGAAAAAATGACTGGTCATGTCAACATGGCCAACTATCAAGCTCTATATGATCAATTAATAGTAAAAGAGGTATAAAATGGCTTTAACAGAACAAAAACGTGCACGCTTAGAAAAACTTTCTGATGAAAATGGTATCATCTCAGCTCTTGCATTTGACCAACGTGGTGCGTTGAAACGCCTCATGGCTCAACACCAAACAGAAGAACCAACTGTAGCTCAAATGGAAGAACTTAAAGTTTTGGTAGCAGATGAATTGACTAAATACGCTTCATCTATGCTTCTTGACCCTGAGTATGGACTTCCAGCAACTAAAGCTCTTGATGAAAAAGCTGGTCTTCTCCTTGCTTATGAAAAAACAGGTTATGACACAACAAGTACAAAACGCTTGCCTGACTGCTTGGATGTTTGGTCTGCAAAACGTATTAAAGAAGAAGGTGCAGATGCAGTTAAGTTCTTGCTTTACTATGATGTAGATAGTTCAGACGAACTCAACCAAGAAAAACAAGCTTACATCGAACGTATCGGTTCTGAGTGTGTGGCTGAAGATATTCCATTCTTCCTTGAAATCCTTGCTTACGATGAAAAAATTGCGGATGCAGGTTCAGTAGAATACGCGAAAGTAAAACCACACAAAGTTATTGGTGCTATGAAAGTTTTCTCAGACCCACGCTTTAACATTGATGTCTTGAAAGTAGAAGTTCCTGTTAACATTAAATATGTTGAAGGTTTCGCTGAAGGTGAAGTAGTTTATACACGTGAAGAAGCAGCAGCCTTCTTCAAAGCACAAGATGAAGCAACTAACTTGCCATACATCTACTTGAGTGCTGGTGTATCAGCTAAACTCTTCCAAGATACTCTTGTATTTGCCCATGAATCAGGTGCAAACTTCAATGGTGTTCTTTGTGGCCGTGCTACATGGGCTGGATCAGTTGAAGCATACATCAAAGATGGTGAAACAGCAGCTCGTGAATGGCTTCGCACAACTGGTTTTGAAAACATTGACGAACTCAACAAAGTTCTTCAAACAACAGCAACTTCATGGAAAGAACGCGTGTAAGCAAGTCCTCCTAGGTTAGGAACATGAATCTAAAAAAATTTTAAAAAAAGTTGTATGTAAAGATTCACAAAATAACTTACTTGTGCTATACTTAAATCACAAGTTAATATGAATTAGAAAGTAACTAGATGAAGTATAATAAAAATAAGGTATAGTTTATTTTACGAGCTAGGAAGGAATAATACGGAAACAATATTGCCAGAATAAACTATATTTAGACGCACATTTCAATTCGTTGTTTTATAAAAGGAGAAGATAAATGGCTGCTAAAAAGAGTTTTAAAGCGTTAGTTGTAGGACTAGGTATTGTTTCAATATTCTCATCAGCCTTACCTATGGTTAGTCATTCTGTATTTGCAGATAGTGCCCTAACTAGAGTAGATAAAGCAAATGATATTGTTTTGAATGTTGATGGGAATAAATTTTATAATGTTTCGGTTTCAGAAGATATTGTAAATGCTGGTCAAATTTTGGAAGATTATTTTTATGTAGATAAATTTGGAAATATAAATTTAAAAGGTACTCCTGAAGAGCTAGCAAAAAATATTGGTATTTCTGTACAAGAAGCAAGTTTGATGTATGAAGCTGTAAAAGAGTTGCCTAACGTTTACGAAAGAGGTCCTGTAGGTTTTCGTTTCAATCTTGGTCCTCAAGTGAGGGGGATGGGTGGCTGGGCTGTAAAAACTGCTGTAGAAAATTATTGGACAGTTGCTGTAGCTACAGTAGAGGTGCCATTTGTAAACCTTGTTTACACCATAGATTTACCTTAAAGGTTATTTCTTTATGAATAGTTCGTTTAAAAAAATAACCGTATTTTGTTTTATAGTTTCTTGTGTTCTTTGTTTATTAGATTTAATGAATTTTAAAAATGTAGCTACTTTTTTATTTTTCTGTCTTCCTGTTTTTGTTTTGATTTACAAAAATAAATAAAAACAGAGCCTCTGTTTGATGAATTTTAGAACATAGTTAAGTTTAAAAAAGTTGTATGTAAAGGTTTACAAAATAACTTACTTGTGCTATACTTAAATCACGAGTTAATACAAGGTGAGTGTTACTAAGTAATATTAGGCATGATCACGGATGAATTAGAAATCGGATGATTTTCTAGTTCATTTGTGGTCATTTTTTGTACTCATATACCTTTAAGATATAAAAGGAGGTTGACATGTATCGAATTCTAAATCCAATGAATCACAATGTCTCGCTTGTCAGAAATGATAAAGGAGAAGAAGTGATTGTGATTGGTAAGGGGATTGCATTTGGAAAGAAGAAGGGAGATTTGATTGCTGAACAGCAGGTTGAGAAAATTTTTCGGATGAAGACCGAAGAGTCAAGAGAAAACTTTATGGCTCTCCTCAAAGATGTTCCGCTTGATTTTATCACAGTGACTTATGAAATCATTGATAAGCTATCAAAGAAATATCATTATCCGATTCAAGAGTATCTCTACGTAACCTTGACAGATCATATTTACTGTTCTTACCAAGCTCTAGCACAAGGAAGGTACAAGGATAGTAATCTGCCAGATATTTCCACTAAGTATCCTGTCGCTTTTCAAATCGCAAATGAAGCATTTGAAATTTACCGTCAGAAGCTAGCAGATCATTTTCCTGAGGACGAAATTATTCGGATTGCTTATCATTTCATCAATGCCGAAGGTGAAAATGAAGTGGAACTTGTGGAGTCGATTGATAAGAGGAAAGAAATTCTCAGGAATGTTGAAGAAGTTTTAACGGACTATGCAATTCAACGAACCAAAGAGAATAACCATTTCTATGATCGCTTTATGATACATTTGAATTATTTCTTGGATTATTTAGACAGATCTAGAGATGATAACCAATCACTTCTGGATATGGAAGACCATATCAAACAATCCTATCCCAAAGCCTTTGAAATTGGTTCCAAGATCTATGATGTGATTACTCAACATACGGGTCTTGATTTGTATAAAAGTGAACGAGTTTATCTAGTTCTACATATCCAACGTTTATTGTCATAAAAATTTATATAAAACCATATAAGGAGAATTCTATCATGAATAGAGAAGAAGTAACATTGTTAGGTTTTGAAATCGTAGCCTATGCTGGCGATGCTCGTTCAAAACTATTGGAAGCCTTGAAGGCTGCTGAAGCTGGTGATTTTGAAAAAGCGGACAGATTAGTTGAGGAAGCTGGTAGCTGTATTGCTGAGGCTCACCATGCTCAAACAAGTCTATTGACTAAGGAAGCTTCTGGTGAGGATTTAGCATATAGTGTGACCATGATGCATGGTCAAGACCACTTGATGACAACTATCTTGTTAAAAGATTTGATGCACCACTTAATCGAACTTTATAAGAGAGGAGTTAAATAATGAACAAACTAATTGCATTTATCGAGAAAGGAAAGCCTTTCTTCGAGAAATTATCTCGTAATATCTATCTTCGTGCTATTCGTGATGGTTTCATTGCAGGTATGCCTGTTATTCTCTTCTCAAGTATCTTTATCTTGATTGCCTTTGTGCCAAACTCATGGGGTTTTAAATGGTCTGATGAAGTTGTAGCCTTTCTGATGAAACCTTACAGCTATTCAATGGGTATCTTGGCTCTCTTGGTAGCTGGTACAACAGCTAAGTCATTGACCGACTCAGTAAACCGTAGCATGGAGAAAACCAATCAAATCAACTATATGTCAACATTGTTGGCAGCAATTGTTGGTTTGTTGATGCTGGCAGCTGATCCTATCGAAAATGGTCTAGCTACTGGATTCTTGGGGACAAAAGGTTTGCTTTCAGCCTTCCTTGCTGCCTTTGTTACTGTAGCCATCTATAAGGTTTGTGTTAAGAACAACGTCACTATTCGTATGCCTGACGAAGTTCCACCAAATATCTCACAAGTCTTTAAAGATGTGATTCCATTCACTCTCTCGATTGTTTCACTTTATGCTCTTGATTTACTAGCTCGTCATTTTGTTGGTTCTAGTGTGGCAGAATCAATCGGTAAATTCTTTGCTCCATTATTCTCTGCAGCTGATGGTTACCTTGGAATTACAATTATCTTTGGTGCCTTTGCCTTCTTCTGGTTTGTTGGTATCCATGGTCCATCTATCGTTGAACCAGCTATCGCAGCTATTACCTATGCAAATGCCGAAGTCAACTTAAACCTTCTCCAACAAGGTATGCACGCTGACAAGATTCTCACTTCTGGTACACAAATGTTTATCGTTACCATGGGTGGTACTGGTGCGACACTGGTTGTTCCATTCATGTTCATGTGGTTAACAAAATCAAAACGTAACCGTGCAATCGGACGTGCTTCAGTAGTTCCTACCTTCTTTGGTGTAAATGAACCAATTTTGTTTGGTGCACCACTTGTATTGAACCCGATTTTCTTCATTCCATTTATTTTTGCTCCTATCGCAAACGTTTGGATCTTTAAATTCTTCATTGAAACTCTTGGAATGAATTCATTTACTGCCAATCTACCATGGACAACTCCAGTTCCACTAGGTTTAGTTCTTGGAACTAACTTCCAAGTGCTATCATTCATTCTTGCTGCCCTTCTAATCGTGGTTGATGTAGTCATTTACTATCCATTCCTTAAAGTGTATGATGAACAAATTCTCGAAGAAGAACGTTCAGGTAAGTCTAATGACGAATTGAAAGAAAAAGTTGCTTCAAACTTTAACACTGCAAAAGCAGATGCTATTCTTGAAAAAGCTGGTGTAGAAGCAGCACAAAACACCATCACTGAAGAAACAAATGTCCTCGTTCTCTGTGCTGGTGGAGGTACAAGTGGTCTCCTTGCAAATGCTTTGAACAAGGCAGCTGCAGAATACAATGTCCCTGTGAAAGCAGCAGCAGGTGGTTATGGTGCTCACCGTGAAATGTTGCCAGAGTTTGATCTAGTTATCCTTGCCCCTCAAGTTGCTTCAAACTTTGAAGATATGAAAGCAGAAACAGATAAACTCGGTATTAAACTTGCCAAGACAGAAGGCGCTCAATACATCAAGTTAACCCGTGATGGAAAAGGTGCTCTTGCATTCGTACAAGCGCAATTCGATTAACGATAGGGACTATAAAACAGTCTCCTATCGTTACGGAAATCGCTATGGCGAATTTCCTAATCGCCTTGTTAATTCGTCGGTAAAAAGATATCGTTTTTACCTCCTCATGTCACAATTCGATTAATAATAGGGACTATGAAATAGTTTCCTCTCGTTACGGAAATCGCTATGGCGAATTTCCTAATCGCCTTATTAATTCGTCGGTAAAAAGATATCGTTTTTACCTCCTCATGTCACAATTCAGTGACTTGCTACAAGAAGTGAGATGGAGAAGGATGGCTCACTGACTCCTCTCCTCTCACTTTTATTTTATTTAAATCAAGAAATAGGTGAAAAAAATGACAAAAACACTTCCAAAAGACTTTATTTTCGGTGGCGCAACAGCTGCCTATCAAGCAGAAGGCGCTACGCATACTGATGGAAAAGGACCAGTTGCTTGGGATAAATATCTTGAAGATAACTACTGGTACACTGCCGAACCAGCCAGTGACTTTTACAATCGATATCCAGTTGACCTAAAGCTAGCAGAAGAGTATGGTGTCAATGGCATTCGAATTTCTATTGCCTGGTCACGTATTTTCCCAACAGGCTACGGTCAAGTAAATCAGAAGGGTGTTGAGTATTATCATAATCTATTTGCAGAGTGTCACAAACGTCATGTTGAGCCTTTTGTAACTCTTCATCACTTTGACACGCCAGAAGCTCTCCACTCAAATGGAGACTTCTTAAAACGTGAAAATATCGAACACTTTGTAGACTACGCTGCCTTCTGCTTTGAAGAATTTCCAGAAGTAAACTATTGGACAACCTTTAATGAAATTGGACCAATCGGTGATGGTCAATATTTGGTTGGGAAATTCCCTCCAGGTATCCAGTACGACCTTGCCAAAGTCTTTCAATCACACCACAATATGATGGTGTCTCATGCATGCGCGGTAAAATTGTACAAAGAGAAAGGCTATAAAGGAGAAATTGGTGTTGTTCACGCTCTGCCAACCAAGTACCCACTTAATCCTGAAAATCCTGCAGATGTTATTGCGGCAGAGTTAGAGGACATTATCCATAATAAATTTATCTTGGATGCAACTTATCTGGGTCGCTATTCAGCTGAAACGATGGAAGGTGTCAACCATATCTTATCAGTCAATGGTGGTAGCTTGGATCTTCGTGAAGAAGATTTTACAGCATTAGAAGCAGCAAAAGACTTGAATGATTTCCTTGGAATCAACTACTATATGAGTGACTGGATGGAAGCCTTTGATGGCGAAACTGAAATCATCCATAATGGTAAGGGTGAGAAAGGAAGCTCTAAATACCAAATCAAAGGTGTTGGTCGTCGTGTAGCTCCTGATTATGTACCACGTACGGACTGGGATTGGATTATATACCCTCAAGGTTTGTATGACCAAATCATGCGCGTGAAGAAAGATTATCCTAACTACAAGAAGATTTACATCACTGAAAATGGTCTCGGCTATAAAGATGAGTTCGTCGATAATACTGTTTATGATGATGGACGTATTGATTATGTGAAACAACACTTGGAGGTCTTGTCTGATGCGATTGCAGATGGTGCTAATGTAAAAGGTTACTTCATTTGGTCATTGATGGACGTCTTCTCATGGTCAAATGGTTATGAAAAACGTTACGGTCTCTTCTATGTAGACTTTGAAACTCAAGAACGTTATCCGAAGAAATCAGCTCACTGGTACAAGAAAGTAGCAGAAACTCAAGTGATTGAGTAGTAGAATTACTAATTAGATATAGAATTTTAGTGAGGCAAAAAGATGTTCAAAGATTTTATCCAATCTATTTATGAAAAAGTTTATATTATAAATTTCGAAAAATGTTCTCAAATACCGTGTTTGACGAATGAAGAACTGAAAAGCCTTGGGAAATGGTATGTCTCGACCGGTAAAGAATGGATTTGTCATTCAGATTATGAGCTGGAAGAATTTAAAAATCTATTTTTAAATTTTATCAATCCTGAAGAATGGGATACTATCTCCTTTGATTCAGATTTTATGCCGTTTCAACAATCGTAACCAATTTCCAAAAAAAGTTAAATCTCGTATTTAGTACTCCGCAAAATTCTTATCTAATCACGTTTCTTATACTCAATGAAAATCAAAGAGCAACTTTAAACTAGGAAGCGAGTCGCAGATTTCTCAATGCATAGCTTTGAGGTGGCAGATAAAGCAATTGGGCAAAAAATCTTTAACGCAGAAAAACGCATAATATCAGGTGTTGAAAAACCTTGATATTATGCGTTTTTGTAGGAAGATTTACTTCATTTTCTTCTGAAATTGAGTTGTTACCCAGAATATTTCAGTTTATTAAGGTTTGATGACTTTAGTAAGTTTAGATAGCTCAAAAAGGATTGAATCACTGAGTTTAGAATCTGAAACAATAGTATCAAGATTTGATACATTATAAAAAGTATAAAAATCAAACTTATTGAACTTACTATGATCTGCGAGTAAATATTTTTTATTAGAATTATTTAAAGCGATGCGTTGAGCCTCTCCCTCTTCCTCGCTAAAAGTAGCTAGAGCCCCGTTTTGAATACCATTACAGCTAACGAAAGCTTTAGAAAATTGGAGATTAGAGAGATTTTGTAGGGTCAATGTGCCAACAAAAGCACCTGTAATATCGCGATAATTTCCACCTATCAAAATCAAATCTGTTAATTTTCGTTCGCTTAAAATCAGAAAAACAGGTAGACTGTTGGTCACGACGCGGATATTGTCAATAGGCAACTCACGCGCAAAAAATTCTAATGTTGTTCCTGGTCCAATAAAAATAGTTTCTCTTTCTTCTACTAGACTGCCTGCAAAACGGGCTATTTCTTGTTTTTCTGCCGTTTGGAGGGCTTGTTTTTCAATATTTGATCGCTCATTAGTCAAAAGGGAGTTGGTTCGAAGTTTTTCAGCTCCACCATGCACACGAATCAGCAAATCTTTATCAGCTAATTCCTGTAAATAGCGCCTTGCAGTCATATCTGAAACGGCTATTTCGTCCATAATCTGTTTAACCGTTATGGTTCCTTTACTATTTACTGTTTCTAAAATTTTGGTTAATTTTTCTTGTTTGAGCATATTATCACCTCGTTTCCTACTACTATCTTACCATAAACTAGCTCATCATTCAAATACAAAAACAACAAAATAAAACAAAAACAAAAATATCGAGGTTTATTTTCAAAACTTTCGATATTTTTATTAAGTTATTATTTTGTTGTTTCTAGTTTACTTTTTATGATTGAGAGTGGTGGAGAATTATACTCAATGAAAATCAAAGAGCAAACTAGGAAGCTAGCCGTAGGTTGCTCAAAACACAGTTTTGAGGTTGTAGATAAGACTGACGAAGTCAGTGAGCATATCTACGGCAAGGCGAAGCTGACGTGGTTTGAAGAGATTTTCGAAGAGTATTAGTCCAAACCGTAGTTGTAGTCATCATCTTGCATGGCTTCAACTTCACCAAGGAGGTAACCATTTCCGACTTGAGAGAAGAAGTCGTGGTTAGATGTTCCTGTTGAAATACCGTTCATAACGATTGGATTGACATCATCTGCTGAGTCTGGGAAGAGTGGATCTTGTCCCAGATTCATGAGAGCCTTGTTAGCATTGTAACGAAGGAAGGTTTTAACTTCTTCCGTCCAACCAACACCGTCATAGAGGCTCTCTGTGTAGCCTTCTTCATTTTCATAAAGAGTATAGAGTAAGTCGTACATCCATTCTTTTAGCTTTTCTTGCTCTTCTTCAGGTAATTCATTGAAACCAAGTTGGAATTTGTAACCAATGTAGGTTCCGTGAACAGATTCATCACGAATAATCAATTTGATGATTTCCGCAACGTTGGCAAGTTTGTTGTTACCAAGATAGTAGAGGGGAGTGAAGAAACCTGAATAGAAGAGGAAGGTTTCTAGGAAAACGCTAGCAACTTTCTTTTCAAGTGGGCTACCGTTTAGGTAGATTTCGTTGACAATCTCAGCCTTCTTTTGTAGGTAAGGATTGGTATTGGTCCATTCGAAAATTTCTTCGATCTCAGCCTTAGTATTTAAGGTAGAAAAGATTGAAGAGTAAGATTTAGCGTGAACAGATTCCATAAATTGGATGTTATTGAAAACAGCTTCCTCATGTGGTGTACGGATATCTGCGCGAAGGGCTTGAACCCCAGTTTCAGATTGCATAGTGTCGAGAAGGGTTAAACCACCAAAAACTTTTCCGACCAAGTCTTTCTCTTTGTTAGATAGCTTTCTCCAGTCATCCAAGTCGTTTGACAAGGGAATACGTGTATCGAGCCAGAATTGCTCCGTCAGCTTTTCCCAAGTTGATTTATCGATGACATCTTCGATGGCATTCCAGTTAATGGCTTTGTAGTAAGTTTCCATTTGAAATCTCTTTCTGTGTTTAGTATTGCGAACTCACAATTATTTCTATTTTACCATAATTCTATAGGAGTATCGCACAAAAAGTCGGAAGCCCGACTTTTAAAATGTTACATAAATTATGTTATGACCTAGTAGATTTGATTTTATCAGTGCTGCTTAGGGAAAAATAGTGTTTCTATGCTAGAAACTAAATCACACAGCTTTCACACTGGTTGGCGCCGACTTCTCCACCGTCATCTGTAAAGGTACGGACGTAGTAGATAGACTTGATTCCCTTGTTAAAGGCATAGTTACGAAGGATAGATAAATCACGTGTTGTTTGTTTGTTTTCTTTCTTCCATTCGTAAAGACCTTTTGGAATGTCACTACGCATAAAGAGAGTGAGTGAAAGTCCTTGGTCCACGTGCTCAGTCGCAGCTGCGTAAACATCAATCACCTTACGCATATCCATGTCGTAGGCAGAAGTGTAGTAAGGAATGGTTTCTGTTGACAATCCTGCAGCAGGGTAGTAGATCTTACCAATTTTCTTCTCTTGGCGTTCTTCGATACGTTGCGTAATTGGGTGGATAGAAGCAGACACGTCATTGATATAGCTGATAGAACCATTCGGCGCTACAGCAAGGCGATTTTGGTGGTAAAGACCATCGGTTTTAACTTTATCACGAAGTTCAGCCCAGTCAGCAGCAGTAGGGATAAAGATATCTTTGAAGAGTTCTTTAACACGGTCTGATTTCGGAAGAAATTCTCCAGTCAAATACTTATCAAAGTAGCTTCCGTTAGCATAGTCTGATTTCTCAAAGTTATGGAAGGTAATACCACGTTCTCGCGCGATATTGTTTGACTCAACCAAAGTCCAGTAGTTCATAAGCATAAAGTAGATGCTTGTAAATTCAACAGACTCAGGTGATCCATATTCAATGAGTTGTTGGGCAAGGTAGCTGTGAAGTCCCATGGCACCAAGACCAAAGGTATGGGCTTGGCTATTTCCATGGTCGATAGTAGGAACAGCTACGATGTGTGAACTGTCTGTAACGAAAGTAAGGGCACGAACCATAGCACGGATAGAACGACCAAAATCAGGTGAAGTCATCATGTTGACCACGTTGGTTGAACCAAGGTTACATGAAACATCTGTTCCCATTTGAAGGAATTCTTGAGCATCGTTGATCAAGCTTGGTTCTTGAACTTGAAGAATCTCAGAACACAAGTTGCTCATGATAATCTTACCATCAACAGGATTTGCACGGTTAGCCGTATCAATGTTGACGACATAAGGGTAGCCAGACTCTTGTTGCAATTTAGAGATTTCAGTTTCCAAATCACGCGCCTTGATTTTTGTCTTGCGAATATTTGGATTTGCGACCAATTCATCGTATTTTTCAGTGATGTCGATGTAGTTGAATGGCACACCGTATTCTTTTTCTACAGAGTAAGGACTGAAGAGGTACATTTCTTCATTTTTACGAGCCAATTCGTAGAATTTATCTGGTACTACAACACCAAGTGATAGGGTTTTGACACGAACTTTTTCATCGGCATTTTCTTTCTTAGTTGAAAGGAAGGCGATGATGTCTGGGTGAAAGACATTGAGGTAAACCACCCCAGCACCTTGACGTTGACCCAATTGGTTAGAGTAAGAGAAACTGTCTTCGAAAAGCTTCATAACAGGAACGACACCTGAAGCAGCTCCTTCATAACCCTTGATAGGTGCACCAGCTTCACGAAGGTTGCTGAGGGTAATTCCCACACCACCACCAATACGTGAAAGTTGAAGAGCTGAGTTGATAGAACGTCCGATAGAGTTCATATCATCCGTCACTTGGATTAGGAAGCAAGATACCAACTCCCCACGACGAGCACGTCCAGCATTCAAGAAGGAAGGAGTAGCAGGTTGGTAGCGTTGGTGGATGATTTCATTGGCAATATCGATTGCAACAGCTTCATTCCCATCAGCGAAATAAAGGGCGTTAAAGAAGACACGGTCTTCCATATTTTCAAGATAGTATTCACCGTCATTAGTCTTTAAGGCATATTGATTGTAAAATTTATAAGCTGCCATGAATGACTTGAATTGGAAGTTTTGGTCTTTGATAAATTGAGCCAATTCTTCCAAGAACTCTGGACGGTATTTCTTGATAAAGGCTGTTTCGATGTAGTTGTGTTCAATGAGGTAATTGATTTTGTCTTTGATTGAATCAAAAACCATAGTGTTTGGAACTACATTTTCTTTAAAGAAGGCATCCAAGGCTTCCTTATCTTTATGAAGCATGATTTGTCCATTAACAGGACGGTTAATTTCGTTATTAAGACGGAAGTAAGTCACGTCTTCAAGATGTTTTAATCCCATAAAATTTCCCTTATCTAATTACAAAAGAAAGGCTTCTAAGTTAGCCCTAAAAGCAGTTTCTTCTGGATGATGTACTAAGATTATGCTAATTGTTTCAGTTTTCCTGGTTGGAAACCTGAAAAGACTTCAGTTGGTGTTTGAATAATAGGAGCTGCGCTAAAACCGAGTTCTTTGACTTGATCGATGTACTCAGGCTGCTCATCAAGATTGATTTCTTTATATTCAACGTTATTACTGTCCAAGAAACGCTTGGTCATTTTACATTGGACACAATTGTTTTTAGAATAAACGGTTACCATTGTGTAACTCCTCTTTAAAATTTAATTCTATCCTAGTATATCAGAAAATAAAATTTTGTCAATGATTTGAACTAAATATAGTGGTCTTTTTTTCTAGTCAAGCTCACAAAACACAATATGTAGTGTTTGTTTTATAAAACAGCAATGATTATCCTATAAATCGTTTTTAAAGAAACTATATCCTGTGTTTTGTTATCTAGGATAGAAGATTTTCAGCAAGTTATCTGAAAGGAAATTGAAGGAAAATCCAGAAAATGCTTGAAAAAAATCCTAGAAGATGGTATAATACCAAATTGTAAGGGTTATCACATATAACTCAAAAAAGAAAGAACAAAAGGAGAGTCAAACTATGGCTTCTAAAGATTTCCACGTAGTGGCAGAAACAGGTATTCACGCACGTCCAGCAACATTGTTGGTGCAAACTGCTAGCAAATTTGCTTCAGATATCACTCTTGAGTACAAAGGTAAATCAGTTAACCTTAAATCAATTATGGGTGTTATGAGTCTTGGTGTTGGCCAAGGTGCTGACGTAACTATCTCAGCTGAAGGTGCAGATGCAGATGACGCTATCGCTGCAATCTCAGAAACAATGGAAAAAGAAGGATTGGCATAAGGGAAATGACAGAAATGCTTAAAGGAATCGCAGCATCTGACGGTGTTGCAGTTGCAAAAGCATATCTACTCGTTCAACCGGATTTGTCATTCGAGACTATTTCAGTCGAAGATACAAACGCAGAAGAGGCTCGTTTGGATGTTGCTCTTGAAGCTTCTCAAAACGAGCTTTCTCTTATCCGCGAGAAAGCTGTAGGTACGCTTGGTGAAGAAGCGGCTCAAGTTTTTGACGCTCATTTGATGGTTCTTTCTGACCCAGAATTGATTGGTCAGATTAAAGAAACAATTCGTGCTAAGAAAGTCAATGCAGAAGCAGGTCTTAAAGAAGTGACTGACATGTTCATCACGATCTTTGAAGGTATGGAAGACAACCCATACATGCAAGAACGTGCAGCGGATATCCGCGACGTGACAAAACGTGTATTGGCAAACCTTCTTGGTAAGAAATTGCCAAACCCAGCTTCGATCAATGAAGAAGTAATCGTGATTGCACATGACTTGACACCATCTGATACAGCTCAATTGGACAAAAACTTTGTAAAAGCTTTTGTAACAAATATCGGTGGACGTACAAGCCACTCAGCTATCATGGCACGTACACTTGAAATTGCAGCTGTATTGGGAACAAATAACATTACTGAAGTAGTGAAAGACGGCGACATCCTTGCCGTTAACGGAATTACTGGTGAAGTGATTATCAACCCAACAGATGAACAAGCGGCAGAATTTAAAGCAGCTGGTGAAGCTTATGCTAAACAAAAAGCTGAATGGGCACTTTTGAAAGATGCTCAAACAGTGACTGCTGACGGTAAACACTTCGAGTTGGCTGCTAACATCGGTACTCCAAAAGACGTTGAAGGTGTTAACAATAACGGTGCAGAAGCTGTTGGACTTTACCGTACAGAGTTCTTATACATGGATTCTCAAGACTTCCCAACAGAAGATGAGCAGTATGAAGCATACAAAGCTGTTCTTGAGGGAATGAATGGTAAACCAGTCGTTGTTCGTACAATGGATATCGGTGGAGATAAGGAACTTCCTTACTTCGATATGCCACATGAAATGAACCCATTCCTTGGATTCCGCGCCCTTCGTATCTCTATTTCTGAAACTGGAGATGCAATGTTCCGTACACAGATCCGTGCCCTTCTTCGTGCTTCTGTTCATGGTCAATTGCGTATCATGTTCCCAATGGTTGCGCTTTTGAAAGAATTCCGTGCAGCTAAAGCAGTTTATGAAGAAGAAAAAGCAAACCTTCTTGCTGAAGGAGTTGCAGTTGCGGATAACATCCAAGTTGGTATCATGATTGAAATCCCTGCAGCAGCGATGCTTGCAGACCAATTTGCTAAAGAAGTAGACTTCTTCTCAATTGGTACAAACGACTTGATCCAATATACAATGGCAGCAGACCGTATGAATGAGCAAGTTTCATACCTTTACCAACCATATAACCCATCAATCCTTCGCTTGATCAACAACGTTATCAAGGCAGCTCACGCTGAAGGTAAATGGGCTGGTATGTGTGGTGAGATGGCTGGTGACCAAACAGCTGTTCCACTTCTTGTCGGAATGGGCTTGGATGAATTCTCTATGTCAGCAACATCTGTCCTTCGTACACGTAGCTTGATGAAGAAATTAGATACTGCTAAGATGGAAGAGTACGCAAACCGTGCCCTTACAGAGTGCTCAACAATGGAAGAAGTTCTTGAACTTCAAAAAGAATACGTTAACTTCGATTAATGTGTGATCAACCTTGTAACCTAGTTGCAAGGTTTTTTGACGTATTTTAGAAAAGCATGGTCCGATAAAGTCTACTTTTCAATGAGTCAGAGGCATGATATAATAGGGGGAAACAAATAGAATAAGAGAGAAACCATGTCTAAAGAAATTGATATTGAGTATTACCATCAGCTAGCCTTGCAAAAGCAGAAGGAGCATCGAAAAGTTTTAGCCAATCTAAAGAAAAAACCTCCTAAAAACCTAGACAAGATTGCCCAGCAGATTCACCAAGAAGTCTTTTCGGAGATTGATTGCACTGCCTGTGCTAACTGTTGTAAGACTTTGGGTCCTGACTTCAAAGAGGCAGACATCACCCGTATTGCCAAATATTTCAAAATGAAATTGCCGGCCTTTGAAGCTGAATTTCTGCAGGTGGATGAAGATGGAGACAAGGTTTTTAAATCCATGCCTTGCCCATTTTTAGGAGGAGATAACCTCTGTTCCATTTATGACGTTCGTCCAAAGGCCTGTCGAGAGTTCCCCCATACAGACCGCAAAAAGATCCATCAAATTAACCATTTGACAATTAAGAATACTTTGACCTGTCCAGCAGCCTATCTCTTTGTGGAGAAGTTAAAGGATAAGTTATAGAGGTTTAAAGGATAAAAAATCTCTAATAATAACTAGTAATATGAAGGGAGTACTCCAATGCCTAGACCGAAAACAAAAGAGGAACTAGTATTAGCCTCTAAGGAAAACTATGAAAAGCTCAATTGTTTCATCTCCCAACTAGGTGAAGATGAGCTACAGACTCCATTTAATTTTTCAAGAGACCCAAAGAAAAAAGAAGCTCACTGGAAAAGAGATAAAAATCTAAGAGATGTTCTGATCCATCTCTATGAATGGCAGCAGTTACTTTTAACTTGGGTACATTCTAATCAAGCAGGTCACGAAAGACCTTTTCTCCCTGAAGCTTATAATTGGAAAACTTATGGAGAAATGAATGTCGCTTTTTGGAAGAAGCACCAGAAAACCTCCTTAGAAGAAGCGACTAGACTCCTAGAACAATCACATAGAGAGGTTTTAGAGTTGATAGAAGTTTTTAGCAATGACGAACTCTTTACCAAAGGTGTCTATAAGTGGACGGGTGGGACAAGTCTAGGTTCTTACTTTGTCAGTAGCACGTCAAGCCACTATGGTTGGGCTCTGAAAAAACTCAAAGCTCACCGGAAGAATTGTAAGGGATAGATGGCCTGTTTGAAATTGCAAGAATGAGTTCTTTTAAACGTAATACTCTTCGAAAATCAAATTCAAACTGCGTCAACGTCGCCTTGCCGTACTCAAGTACAGCCTGCGGCTAGTTTCCTAGTTT
>NZ_VMMS01000113.1:0-8068 GCF_013277315.1 Streptococcus sp. 2106 | reverse complement strand
CAAGGCGACGTTGACGCGATTTGAAGAGATTTTCGAAGAGTATTATTCGTAAAAAATCTCAAAAAGCCTACCTTTCGGTAGACTTAGTTTGTTTCTATTCTAATCGGTACTCTTCCAAAATTCTGCTCTGCTATACTTGGATGTCCTAGTTGATAAATCTGGTCTGCCTTTTGGGTCATGGCATCCCAAGGTTCTTTACCAATTCGGCTGACTAGATTGACCTGCCCTTTCAAAGACTTAAGGTGTTGTCTGCCTTTTTCAGTAAACCCAAGAACATGAATGGCTTCTGGCAAGTCACTTTCTCTAGCCTGCACCAAGATATAGGTCAAGAGGCGTCTGACACGCGCCTTGGTGTAGCGTTTGGTAGTCACTAACTCGACCAATTCTTCCACAGACTGGGCTGTTTTAATAGCCTCTTTAATGCGCACAGCCATTTCTTGATTAACCTGATAGATGGTGGTTAGGTCTGAATTGGACAAGATTTGATAGCGGAGCATAGGAAAATAGTCTTCCCAGCTCACCTTACTGGCCTGCTTAAATAGGGTAATAGAAGGCATAAAGCGTTCTAAGAAATCTTTGTCCCTTTGGTGCTGACGAAGAGCTGTCGCTGAGGCAAAGTCCACATCCTGGTCCACAGAATGGTAACCTGCCCCCTGACGCTGAATTGGCTCAAGCTTGATGTTTCGTCCTGCAACTGCCTTGACATAAGCCAGAGCAAGGACATGATTGGGCGTATTGCCTGAAAAATCAAGACCTGCAAATTCCTTCCACATGGCTTGGGTTTTCTGGGGATAAGAGAGGGAATCAGGCAGATTTTCCACAAATTTCTCCATCTCAACCCCCTGCTCTGTGTATAAGTCAGCGATTTTCTGGTAATCCAGAATTTCCTCCGTCCCAAATGCTAAAGTATCAATGCCCAACCGAGCCAAGATATCCACAGCTCCTTGGCCGAAGAAATCCGCCGCCTGAACACTGACTAAAAAGGGCAATTCCACTACCAAGTCTGCGCCATTTTCCAGCGCCATCTGGGCCCGTGTCCACTTGTCAACGATAGCAGGCTCTCCTCGCTGCATAAAATTACCAGACATGACAACGATTTTCAGTCCCTCAGCCTGATCCAGCAAGTATTTATGCCCATTATGAAAAGGATTAAACTCCGCAATAATACCTGTGATGGTCATAGTAATCTCCTACTTCTGCGCCACAAAAAACCAACGAGCGCTAGTTTCTGTTGGCTCCTTGTCCTCAAAGTCCGCATAGAGTTTGAAGGACTTGAAACCAGCCTGTTCCAGTAAAATATCATAGGTCAGAACCTCATAAGTCCGCTCCTCATGCACTTCATCGTGGCGACTAAAGGAACCGTCCGCCTCCTTGATAAAGAAAGTTAGCTCATGGACGATGGAGTGAGGTGCTGCATCCTCATAAGTATCCCAGAGCATGGCAAAATCTTCCGCATTTTCATGGTAGGAATAGCCTGGAAAAATTTCATCCGTCTGGTAAGTCGAATGCACATCAAAGATGAAAACTCCGTCTTCGTTGAGGACATTATAGACTTCTTTAAAAACGTCCCCTACTTCCACCTCATCCTGCATGTAGCAGATTGAGTCCGAGTAACACGTGACAAAGTCGTATTGACCTGCCTTGGACAAATCCAGCATATTACCTTCCATAAAATCAATCTTTTGCTTGGCTGAAGCCGCTCTCTTTTCGGCAATTTTCAACATATCTGCGCTCAAGTCCAGTCCAGTCACATCAAAACCAGCCTGAGAGAAGCGCACTGATTGAATTCCTGTCCCACAAGCCAATTCCAAGAGTTTCTTTCTCTCCTTAGTTTTTGGCAAATGACGCAGAGAAAAATCAGTCCATTTGTCGTATAAACTGTCATCCATGACCGCATCATAGACCGCCGCAAAAGTTTCATAAGTTGCCATAATCATGATACCAAGAGCCTACATGGCAAACACCACTCGCCCTCACCTTTCTATCAATTTTCTTCTAAAATAAGCAAAGAAACCCAGTTGACTACAACTGAGTTCATCTTCTACGCCAGAGTTTCAGATAAGTCTACAGAATCCGCCTCATGCCATAGTTTTTCCAGATTATAGTGGGCACGCATTTCTTCTGAGAAGATATGTACAACGACAGCACCGAGGTCTAGCAAGACCCAACCTCCAGCCGCATCTCCTTCGATATGACTGCCTTTAAAGCCTGCTTCCGCTACTTTTTCACGGATATTATCAGCGATAGCGTCCAACTGACGGCTATTCATAGAGCTAGTGATGACAAAGTAGTCCGTCACACTAGTCAAATCTTGTACGTCAAGTGCGAGGATATCCTCCGCACGTTTCTCATCAGCCGCTTTCACGACTAGTTCTAGTAATTCTTTTTCGTTCATTTAATCCTCTTTTTAGAAAATATGTTTGTAATCTAGGACATCTGCAAAGCGCTCCTCCCAAATGTCCTCATAAAATTCATTAATCGTTTCTGCTGGAATGTCATCCCCATCAAAGGTTGTGACAGCACCTTCTGGAACAATAAGCTGATAGCCATATTCAAAGGCAACCTTGACAGAGGTATCCACACAATATTCTGTCTGCATACCACATAAAACTAATTTTTCAATCCCCTGTTTATCCAAGTATTCTTTTAAGCCAGTTTCTTTGAAAATACTGTTATACTTCTTCTGAAAGACCTTTTCAGCAGGTTTTCGATTTAAAAGCGCAGATAACTGCCAATCTTCTGATGTTTGAGCTTCAGAGTTCTCAATATGTTGAACATAGATAATTTCAATATTCTTGCTTCTAGCCTGGTTTTGTAAATAAGAAATTTTTTCCAATAGACTTTTTGTCTGGAACCCAGTTTCTACTAAAACATTCTGAACATCAATGATTATAAAAGCCATCTTCATTTAGTTCTCTTTCAAATAGTGCACAAAGGCGTTATAGGTTTCAAGGGTTTGGGGATAGATGGGGAATCCCTGATGAGCTAGATACTCCACGGTACGAGCTGTTTCGTAGGCCACCGCCTTATTGAGCGATAGACTTGCAATCTCACGCGCCACATCTACTCCAGGAAAGGATCGATTGTGCTCGATATAGTCTGCTACATAGACAACCTTATCTAGGTCTGTCATCTGACCAGCACCGACTGTATGGACTTCAATGGCTCGCAGGATTTCTGAATCATGCAAATCCAAATCTTCCTGAATTTTGTAAATTCCGACCATACCATGCCAGACATTATTACCCCAGTTTTTGAGGTCGAAATCTAGCTGATAACGGTCAATCAAGTCTAGAAATTCCTGATCTGACAACTTTTTAGCATAGTCATGAAGAAGACCTGCTAGACTTGCTTTCTCAACATCTACACCAAAGCGCTGAGCTAACTCCATAGCGGCACGCTCCACACCTAGACAATGGGTTAGACGTTTCTCAGGTAGAAGCTCTGCCATTTTTTCCAACAAGGCCTCACGGGAGCAGTTGATATAGTCTTGATAGGACATCAGTAGAGCCCCTCCTTCTCGATGTAGTCTAGCACTGGCTGAGGTAGGAGAAAGTTGGGTTTCCGACCTTGGGCAATGAAGTCCCGCACCATGCTGGACGAGATATCCATGAGCGGTACGTCCACCCAGATAACTGGATAGGAAGTCCCTGCCTTGTAGCGTGGACGCTGAACCCCCACAAACTGAACCATGTCAACCAGTTCATCAATTCGGTACCACTTAGGCAGATAGTCAACCATGTCGGCACCGATGATAAAGTAATAATCCGTATCTGGATTCTTCTCTGTCAAAATCTTCATGGTGTCGTAAGTGTAGGAAATACCCTTGCGCTCCAACTCAATAGTTTCAATGACTAGGCCGTCAATCCCCTCAATTGCCAACTCAAGCATCTTGAGACGATGGTGTTCAGGGATGGTTTCCTTTTTATCAACGTGAGGAGGTTGGTATTCAGGCATGAGCAGAACTTGATCCAGTCCCAACTGTTGCCGTACTTGATCCGCAACAATAAGATGGGCATTGTGAACAGGGTTAAAATTCCCCCCTAAAATCCCAACTTGTTTGCGTTTTTTCTCCTTGATTTCTGGCTCCAACTCTACCTTGGTAAAGGGAGTCAATAGTTCGATTGTCATAGGCTAGTCCCCTTTATTTCTCTATAAAAACAGTTATTTGGAGTTTCGGTCTTAGATTTCTTTGACTTTCTTAGAAATCTTGCGATTTTCTTTCTTGCTGGATTGTTTAAACAAAATCAAGATGCGTCCTATTTTTTGGACTGTATCCACACCGATTTCTTCTTCCAAAATTTCAGCTACTTCGTGGATATTTTCATCTGTATTTTGCAAGAGCGTTACTTTAATCAATTCGCGTGCATCAAGTGCTTGACGAACGCTGGTTTTGATTTGGTCGTTGAGACCATTTTTTCCAATTTGGATGATGGGTTTGAGGGTGTGTGCCTGACTGTTGAGGAAGGCACGTTGTTTTGATGTTAATGACATAATTTTCTTCCTTGTTTTTTGATAGTTATTTTAGGTGGTGAGGGACGGTCGGAACTAATTTTCCAAAGATTTCATCTTTGAAAAATGGATTTCCTGACCTCACAATTGAGCCTTGGTCTCAATTGTGCCCCTTGCCAATCTACAGATTGGCAATCACACCACGGCAATAACTATCGCTATATGAGCTCACTTTGTTCGCTCAGCGATTTTGTTTTAAATAATTGCTTTTCGTATGACGACGGCGACGCCTTCTGGTGCCCAGACGGCGACTTTTGCTATGCCTGTTACGCGGATCCAGCCGAGTCCTGAGATGACTAGGTCAGTTTTGTCCTTGATATTAAAGACATGTTGGACCAATTTTGGAAAATCTTCTTTTTCCTTGCTATTTGGTGGGGTTAAAAGGGTTCCAAGATGCTTGTCGTAAAAGGCACTAGCACCTTCAAGCTTAGTACGGTGGAGTTTCAATTCATTGTCAAAGAAGGCTGTGAATCCTTGCTTTTCACCCGCAATGAAATCAAAGCGTCCGAGACCACCTAAAAACAGGGTTTGTTCAGGATTGAGCTGATAGGTTTTAGGCTTGATTTCCTTTTTAGGACTAACATACTTGAGGTTTTTAGCCGTCAAATAGTGAGCCATCTGGTGACGGTGGATAATCCCCGGCGTATCGTAGATATAAGATCCGTCGTCAAGCGGAATCTCGATTTTGTCCAAGGTTGTTCCTGGGAAGCGCGAAGTCGTAATGACATTCTGGTCACCCGTGATTTCTTGGATAATAGCATTGATTAGGGTTGATTTTCCAACGTTAGTTACCCCAACGACATAGACATCACGGCCCTTACGGTAGTGTTCAATCTTGTCAATGACTTCCTTAATGGCATGCTTGTTTTGGGCTGAAGTTAGGACGACATCAACTGGACGGAGACCTTCTTCGTGGGCACGTTCCATGAGCCACTGGCTAATCTTGCCTGGTTTAACAGACTTGGGCAAGATATCTTTTTTATTTCCAACCAGGAGGACATCATTGCCCGAGACAAAACGTGGCAAGCCTGGGATGACAGAGCCATTAAAGTCAAAGATATCAACGACATTAACCACCAGGGCATCACTGTCTCCTACCTCGTGCAAGAGTTTTAGGAAATCATCGTCTGTCAATTGAACATCCGTGATTTCATTGTAGTGGCGGAGACGGAAACAGCGTTGGCAATAGATTTCGCCAGTCTCCAATCCTTTTTCAAGTGCCGACTGAGGGGTAAAACCCAGACCAGCCTTATCTGTCGTCTGAATGGTTGCTCCACAACCAATACAGAGAATTTCTTCCATAGTTAAATTCCTTTTTTATATGTAATCGGTCCGTACATTTCAGTGATTTTTCGCATCACACGACGCTCACGAGCTCGGTTAATCTGCGTTTTAATCGAGTCATGTTGGACCAAGGGTTTGACTAAAATCGAGCGAATGCCTGCACGGTGGGCTGCTCGTATATCTGTCATGAGCTGGTCGCCAACCATGACCACTTCACTTTTCTCATAATGAAATTCCTTCATGGCACGGTCAATCCCAAATGTGAAGGGTTTCAGAGCCCAATAGACGTAATCAATTCCAAACTTCTCAACTGCTCTTTGGACGCGTTTTTTGGTGTTATTTGAGACTACGATAATGCGAATGCCCGCGTCCCGAAGATCATGTAGCCATTGCTTCATCTCTGGCGTCCCATCAGGGTTGTTCCAAGCAATGAGGGTATTGTCCAAATCGACCAAAACAGCCTTGATTCCCTGCGCCTGCAGGCTTGGGACTGTCAGATCATAAACTGCTTCCACAGCAAAATCTGGCATGTAATTTTCAATCGCCATTCTGGCTCCTTTTCTTAACTTTTTTTCGCAATTTTCCTTAGTAACAAGGATAAAACAATCCACAAACCTATACTAGCCAAACTGATGTAGAGCCAAGCATGGGGCTCATCTGTTAAAGGTAGTGGAACATTCATTCCGAAAAAGCCTGTCACGACTGCCAAAACCGCTAGCAAGACTGAAATGATAGTCAAGGTTGTCAAATTATCATTCAGATTATTGTTTAGAATGTTGTTGTAAGAGGCTGAAAGCTGCTGTAAAATCTGAGAGATTAGGTCTGTCATGGATACCAGCTGATGAGCCTCAATCATGGCATCATCAAACTGTTCTCTCTCAATCTCATCAAAACTACGATAGAGGGCGTGCCCTTGAATATGCTCCAACAAAATCCGATTTTGTTTGGCAGCTGCCGTCAGATAAACCATACCAGTTTCCAAGTCAGACAGGGCAAAGAGGTTTTTCTTAGTCGTTCGCTGGCGCAAGAGGCCATTAACCTCATCCCTACTCTTGTCCATCTGCTCGATGACAGGATAGTAGGCATTGCTGATGATTTCCAGACTGGCAAAGAGAAACTTGTAAATCGAAAGCATGTCATGGCTCTCCAGATAACGAGTCATCTGTTCAATGACATAGGCGTTCTTGGTATTACTAATGGTAATCAGGCGACGATGCTCCACGATAAAGGTCATGGGAAAAGTCTCATAGTAGGCCTTGTCCTTTTTCACATCTAGGACATTATAGATAAAGGTAACCGTCCCACTTTCACGGTGATAGTCCATGTGGGCACGCTCGTTTCTATCCAGTGCGTATTCAATGGTTTCCTTGTCCAAGCCGTAGATTTCTGACAAATCTTCTAGTTTATTCAACTTTCCGAGGTCTAGGTCTATCCAGGTACAACCATTGCCCAACTGCTTTTCTAAAACCATCTTTTCTCCTTTATTAAACTCCCTCTATTGTACCACAAATTACTTAAAATAACAGGTCTAGTCCGTGCGTGAGAAATTGCTAACAACCGTGATATTTCGGTTCGGAACAAAGTGAAGAGCTTGCTCCTCGCTACGAAGCTGTGTCGTACGAATTCCCACACTGACAACCTTACCCGATACAGTAATGGGGCCGTTGGTCAGAACAACCTCATCTCCCACATCCAGTTGACGTTCAAAAAGGATGAAAAAGCCATTGATGACATCAGACAGAAAACCTTGGGCTCCCATCCCAATCGCCACCCCAGCGATTCCAGCCCCAGCCAGCAAGCTAGATACAGGTAAGCCTAAAATCGATAAAATACAGTAGAGTAAAAAGAAATATGACGTATAATTAAACACATTTTCTAACAAACGTGAGATGGTTTTCTGGCGCCCGACATCATGATGAGACATTTTTAGAGAAGGTTTGGCAATTCTCTGCACCATGGTATGAAGCATTTTTTTAGCAATATAAAATACAATCAAAAGCAGTAAAAGAGAAATGACCTTGGTTAGAATATTTTCGATAATGGTTGTCACATCTAGCTTTTCAATATAAGCTTGAATAAATTTTTGCATATAAAACTCCTTTATTTCATTATACCATATTTTCATCAGTCTCATTCTCCATAAATATTCAAAAAATAGACAGAAAATTCTTGATTTTGTCTATCGTTTATACCCGACTTTATCACTTAATTCTCCGCCGACCTTACTTAATACCTTGGTACATCTGGATTTTTCGACTATTTTTCAACTTTT
>NZ_VMMS01000112.1:0-804 GCF_013277315.1 Streptococcus sp. 2106 | reverse complement strand
TGATTTTCAAGGATTTTTTTAACACTATAACCGATTAATGTATTTGTCCCGTTAATACAAGTTTCTGGTCTAGCAGTTTGGTTTCCAATAGTATAACACGGAACTCCCAAAACTGTACTTTCTTCTTGTAAGCCAAATTTCAAGTTCAAGTTAGCCATGAAGAATAAATTCTCTGGGTGATTTGTAGTTCAAGCATTTTTTAGGATAGTTATTAATCCAATTTTCGATGAATGCGACTTCTTTGGGAGTCGTTTTCTTAGTTCCCTTAGGTAACCATCTCCGAATGAGCCTGTTGTGATTCTCATTAGTTCCCCTTTCCCAAGAGGCATAGGGGTGCGCATAATAGATATGTTCCTCAGAAAATACATCAGACAAGCGGTTAAATTCTGTACCATTATCTGCCGTGATGGACAGAATCTTGTCTTGTTTTAAGATGAGTTTTAAAGCCTGATTGACCGATTCAGCGCTTTTATTATGCCATATGGCATTGTCCATAACGAGTAAAAGATAATCATCTGAATAAGCTTGTGAAAGCTCTTCTAAAAAGGCGTTCATCCACTCAGTATGACATCCACCAGCGATTAAGAAAAATGATTCGCCTGTATGGGCATCAACAGCTCCATAACAATAGCAAAATTCTCGTATATAATGACTATGGACATGTGGACCTACTCCTATTGGAGCCCAACAAGATCCCAGTTTACTGATTCTACCGAAACCAGCCTCATCTTGGTACATCAAGCAAACCTTACGAAAAGGTCTACTGGTTTTAAAGCGCTTTCTTTTCTTCTTGAATTGAGATTT
>NZ_VMMS01000111.1:0-6236 GCF_013277315.1 Streptococcus sp. 2106 | reverse complement strand
TTTTCATTGAGTATAAGATCATTACATTGTTTATAAGTTTAAAAATAAAAAAAGGAGTTTTTATCATGAAAAACTGGAAAAAATATGCTTTTGCATCTGCTAGTGTAGTCGCTTTGGCTGCAGGTCTTGCTGCTTGTGGAAATTTGACAGGTAACAGCAAAAAAGCTGCTGATTCAGGTGACAAACCTGTTATAAAAATGTACCAAATCGGTGACAAACCAGATAACTTGGATGAATTGTTAGCAAATGCCAACAAAATCATCGAAGAAAAAGTTGGTGCCAAATTGGATATCCAATACCTTGGCTGGGGTGACTATGGTAAGAAAATGTCAGTTATCACATCATCTGGTGAAAACTATGATATTGCCTTTGCAGATAACTATATTGTAAATGCTCAAAAAGGTGCTTACGCTGACTTGACAGAATTGTACAAAAAAGAAGGTAAAGACCTTTACAAAGCACTTGACCCAGCTTACATCAAGGGTAATACTGTAAATGGTAAGATTTACGCTGTTCCAGTTGCAGCCAACGTTGCATCATCTCAAAACTTTGCCTTCAACGGAACTCTCCTTGCTAAATATGGTATCGATATTTCAGGTGTTACTTCTTACGAAACTCTTGAGCCAGTCTTGAAACAAATCAAAGAAAAAGCTCCAGACGTAGTACCATTTGCTATTGGTA
The DNA here is from genome assembly GCF_013277315.1 of Streptococcus sp. 2106. Classification (NCBI taxonomy): domain Bacteria; kingdom Bacillati; phylum Bacillota; class Bacilli; order Lactobacillales; family Streptococcaceae; genus Streptococcus; species Streptococcus sp. 2106. The sequence goes on along the minus strand of NZ_VMMS01000111.1, from coordinate 5,555 downwards.
AAGTTTTCATCCCATCTGATAACTTTGACTACCCAGTAGCAAACGGTCTTCCATTCGTTATCGACCTTGAAGGCGATACTACTAAAGTTGTAAACCGTTACGAAGTGCCTCGTTTCAAAGAACACTTGAAGACTCTTCACAAATTCTATGAAGCTGGCTACATTCCAAAAGACGTCGCAACAAGCGATACTTCCTTTGACCTTCAACAAGATACTTGGTTCGTTCGTGAAGAAACAGTAGGACCAGCTGACTACGGTAACAGCTTGCTTTCACGTGTTGCCAACAAAGATATCCAAATCAAACCAATTACTAACTTCATCAAGAAAAACCAAACAACACAAGTTGCTAACTTTGTCATCTCAAACAACTCTAAGAACAAAGAAAAATCAATGGAAATCTTGAACCTCTTGAATACGAATCCAGAACTCTTGAACGGTCTTGTTTACGGTCCAGAAGGCAAGAACTGGGAAAAAATTGAAGGTAAAGAAAACCGTGTTCGCGTTCTTGATGGCTACAAAGGAAACACTCACATGGGTGGATGGAACACTGGTAACAACTGGATCCTTTACATCAACGAAAACGTTACAGACCAACAAATCGAAAATTCTAAGAAAGAATTGGCAGAAGCTAAAGAATCTCCAGCGCTTGGATTTATCTTCAATACTGACAATGTGAAATCTGAAATCTCAGCTATTGCTAACACAATGCAACAATTTGATACAGCTATCAACACTGGTACTGTAGACCCAGATAAAGCGATTCCAGAATTGATGGAAAAATTGAAATCTGAAGGTGCCTACGAAAAAGTATTGAACGAAATGCAAAAACAATACGATGAATTCTTGAAAAACAAAAAATAATCAGCTAAATTGATTTCGTGTATTCATTCCTAACTCCTAAAATAAGAATCACTGCTTTCTTCAGGCTTATCTGGGGAAGGCAGTGATTTTTTGAATGAAAAATAAACCAACTAATATAATTCAGGTATAGTTGGTCTTTTTGTATAAAATTGCTATTTTATGAGGAGTGTTGTTTCTGTAATAAATCATTCTTATCCCAAGTATAGAACTTCATCACAGAGACATTCGATATCTTGCTCTATATGAGAAGCTAGAATAATAAGTTTCCCCTTTTCTTTTAGGTGGAGTAATTTTTCTCGAATTTTTTGAACAGATTGCTTATCAAGTCCGTTCATTGGTTCATCTAAGAGTAATATATCTGGATTTTCCATAAAAGCCTGTGCTAGAGCTAATTTTTGTTTCATTCCTAAAGAGTAGTGTTTTACTTTTTTAGAAGAACTAGGATCGAGTCCTACATCTATCATACTCTGAATGATTTCTTTCTCTCCTATTTTATTTTTGATTAGAGCTAGTTGATGTAAGTTATCAAAACCAGAATAACCTTCCAGAAATCCTGGAGTCTCAATAATAACACCTACACTTGGTAAGAAGGGAAAATCTATTCCAAGTATGTTTCCATCTAATTCGATTTTTCCTTCAGTTATACCTTCTAATCCCGCTAAACACTTGAGTAAAACTGTTTTTCCTGAACCGTTATATCCAACAATTCCGTATATATTTCCACTGGAAAATTCAAAGGAAAGGTCTTCAAAAATTACATTGTGTTTATAGTTTTTACGAATAGATTTTAAATGTAAGTTTGTCATATCTATTGTCTCCTTATTTTTTTCATAACAACTAGGATTATGGCGAGCAAAAGGTATAAAAGTAGGATACGAGTAATTATTTCTGGTAGGGATAGTAAGCCAGAATGGGCTTCGTATTTAATATAATGGAAGTCTAGCCAAGTTAAAGGAGATAAAAATTTAATCCAGAAACGTGAAGCTTCTGTAATAAATAATTCTACAATAACTAATCCACAGGCTAAGGTATTTCCTAAATTAGAATAATGACTATTGAAAACGAAAATCACTCCCCCAATCAATATGAACATAAGGAATAACAATAAGAATATTTGAAAAAAAGCGCCATAGGGAGAATAATATTGCAGTATAATTGAGCGTAGATGCGTCATGCTATCAACACCTTCCGGAAATGAAATACGTCCTTGAGCTAAGGAGGGTAGGAGACGTCCCCAATGATTTGAAAAGTGTAGTGTAGGAAGAAAAGTGATTAGAATGCTGATGATTTGGTAAATCGAAGCGATTAAGCTCGCTATAATCAGATAAATAAACTGGGAGAGCATCCACTTTTTCTGTCCGATTTTTAAGATTAACCAAAACTGGAAAGTATCTTTTAAAGGAAGATTGCTAAATAGTAGTATGACAGATAAAATAGAAATTGCAGTGAACCATTGACTCGTGAAGAGAACAGTTACAATGCTGACAGGATAAGTTTCTTTGAAGTGATTAGCTAAATTAGAAAAAGGTAGCATTAAAATCAAAGTATAGAGGTGAAAGAAAATTAAGATAGGCAACAATCGTTTAAAGGTGAATTGTTGTTTTAAGAGAATAGTTACTACACGTATAATCTCCATAAGATTACTCCTTATCATAAAAATGCCAATGTTTTTTAAGAGCTAGTCGAATGATCTCTATTGACAAAAGTGCCCATAGAGTTAAGAAAATATAAGGATAAAGCAACGAAAAAATATTTCGAAAGTTTTCGTCACCTACTTGAAAATATGCTAGCCCTTCTCGTAAATAATCATCTGTCGTTAAGACGATATGTGGCAAGGTAAAAAAAGGGAGAACTCTCTCTAAACCAAATGTTGTGAGGACAAACCAGGCTGTACTTGGAAGAAGATAGACCATTAACACATTAGGGTAAAAAACGGAAAGAACTCCACCTAATAGAGTAAAGAATGCAAAATAGAGTCCAATTAGACTAATGAGAAGGAAGTAGAAAAGGAATATAAATCCTTGATTTAACAACCACTGATTGCTAAAAGTAGATGAGTAGTGAGAATTAGTGAGGGGAAAATAAAAGGAGAGGAGAATTAAAAAACAGAATCCTAAGGTCAGTCCTACAAAATAAGAACGGAAAATTAACCGTTTGACGAAGGAAGAAGCGTATTGTCGCAGAGACATACGACTAAGTAAAAAAGGAAGTCTATTTTGATGGTAGTCTTGTGAAAAGTCTGTTACTACAGTGGAAGCTGCTGTTAAGATATATAATGACATTGCTAGATTTCTAGAGAAGGAGAGCATGAAATAATCAGGGACTGCAAGTGAATTTCTTCCGTCTAATTTTATTGTTAGATCTGTATAGGACATCATCAATGCAACTACTAAGGAAAAGAGTAGTCCAATCCAAATCCTCCAATCTTTTAGCGTATATTTAAAGGGGAGAAGTAGTTTCATCTAACTTACCTCTTTCCAGTTTGTGGGATCGATAACTGCTTTATCTATACGATCTTTTTCTTTGATTGTAAAGATTAGGAAGGGACGATAGAGATTTCCTCCATAGAGTTCTTTTTCTTGAGTGGGAATAGGTATATACTCAATTGTAAATGACTCAATATAAATTGGACTGTCCAAAATCAAATTTTCGTATTTTTCTTTTAAAACATCTAATCCTTTTTGGACAGAAAGAGTCGCCATTTTATCTATTTTTTGAGTCGGTAAGATAACACCAGATAAATCAATTCCTTGAATCCCTGCTTGGGTGATGATAAAGTTTAGGTCAGGACCATGAATAAAACTAATCTCTCCGGATGAACCTAGCTGAGTTTCGCCATCAATAACTCTTTTACTAGAAAGTTTTGGAAAAACAGTAACATAGCACATATCAGTCAGATTGTTTTTGTCTATCTTTGTTCCTTTTAATTCTTTGGCATTTCTTTCGTAGGTTGGGAGATACTCAAGGAGTGTTTCTTTTGAGATAGCGTAGATGAGATAATCATAATCGTCAAATCCTAATTGGAGGGTATTTAGAAATTGCTTAACTTTGTTAACACCATCTTCTTTTGAAAATGGAAGTTCTTCTTTAAAGTCGGTTAGATTTAGATTATTTTCAATAGCGTCTAATCGTAGGTTGTGGAAAACACTTGATAGATCTGATATTTGATCAGATGTTAAATGAATCCATGATCCAGTTTTATTGACGGTAATATCTGCTCTGGTCTTTCCTTTTTGGAGTCTGGTTAAAGGATTCTTATCGGCAATAATTTCACTAATTTCACTATCGCTTCCCATAAAATTTTGGATAGCTGTTACCAATGTTTCTTTGTCTCCTTTTTTTGAGTCCCAAAAAGGCAATTCTTCTTTATAGGAGGTATCTATCTGGTCTGATAGATAGATTTGCTCTGTTATCTCTTTATAACCTTCTTTTATGGGAAGATTTTCCTTATTTATCTCAGTTGTTTGCTTTTGGCTATATTGACAAGCTGTTAAAAAGATAAAGGGAAGAATAAGTAGAAATAATAGGTATTTTTTCATAGTAAAAAGCTCCTTTAAAAAAGGAGCAGAGACATGATACTTTTTAGATGATGCCTCTACTCTTAGAAGGGGGCGTTAGGCTAGTGAGCGCTCACATGATAAACTAGCGAATAACCCAATGTTTGTTACTTTTTGTTTTGAGACGAATTAAGGGTCAAAACGTCCTGTTATATTCGAATTGAGCCAACCATATTTAGAGGCGTTGAGATAATAATAGCGTCCAATTGTCCCATAACCGTCATTATAGTGAAGATTATAGCGACCATTTGAATCAGCTATTTTCATTTCAGTTGCAGGCTCATCCTCAGCAGCAGTCCAAGCGCGAATTCTGACCTTTTTTCCCCAACCAAGACCACCTGTGATATTAGCAACAGCAGGGGAGCCGTCTGTTTTTTCAGTTTTTCGGCTACTAACGGAATAGTCTTCGCGTGTAACATGAAGATCAAAATATACCATCCTAGCAGAAACAGTCTGACTAGCTAAGGGGAGTAAGCAAGCGACTCCCAGTCCTAATGCGATGCATTTTTTCAAATTTGTCATCACAATACCTCCTTTGTATTTTAGTGAAATCGATTTCATTTACATTGTACTACTTTTTTTTTATAATGTCAACCGCAAAATAAAGTATTTGTGATTGTGTGTAATTCGAATGTGATAATGTCTTTATAAAATAAGTTATTAGATTTACATATCTCATAAAATATGGTTAAATTATTATATTGAATTTAGAATAGTACAGCATCTCTTCTAAAATATTGTTATAAATTGATTTGGATTCCAAAATTAAATTGCTCGATTCTTATTTCATTTTATTATATTTGACCCAGATAAAGCGATTCCAGAATTGATGGAAAAATTGAAATCTGAAGGTTCCTACGAAAAAGTATTGAACGAAATGCAAAAAACAATACGATGAATTCTTGAAAAACAAAAAATAATCAGCTAAATTGATTTCGTGTATTCATTCCTAACTCCTAAAATAAGAATCACTGCTTTCCTCAGGCTTATCTGGGGGAGGCAGTGGTTTTTTGGGCACAAGGATATAGATATTCCTGTTTTCTCTTATCCTTATTTTAATACTCAATAAAAATCAAAGAGCAAACTAGGAAGCTAGCTGCAGGCTGCTCAAAACACAGTTTTGAGGTTGTGGATAGAA
>NZ_VMMS01000110.1:0-1369 GCF_013277315.1 Streptococcus sp. 2106 | reverse complement strand
CTCATGCTGCGGCTTTACAAAAATAGACAAGCGCAAGTTGGTAGAGAAATAGGCTTAACTTATGAAAAAGTATTTTCTAATTGCTTCGACGAATATAGAGACGCTAGGACGCTTAGGCATAGACTTGAGAAACATTTAAAACTTTCTGAGTGCCCTCGTTTAACGTTCCACGCTTTCCGCCACACTCACGCTAGTATCTTACTCAATGCTGGACTGCCTTACAAAGAAATACAAACAAGGCTAGGGCATTCTCAAATATCAATAACCATGGATACTTATAGCCACTTGTCCAAAGACAACAAGAAAAACGCTACTTCATTTTATGAAAAAGCCATTGAAAAATTAAAAAGTTCTTAAAAAGTCCACAAAAAGTTTAAAAATCCATTAGCTCAATTGTGAAAAGTAGCTATATCAAAGGCTTTGCACGCCCTATTTGAAATTTAGCACGTTTCTCATAAAAATGAAAAAAGTCTGACGATTTTGTCAGACCAGAATCTTATAACCTAAAAAGAGAAGAACAATTCTTCCCTCCAACTATCATTATTTAGCAGCTGCGTACAATTCATCTACTTTATTCCAGTTGATTACTGAAAAGAAAGCTTTGATGTAGTCAGGACGCACGTTGCGGTATTTCACATAGTAAGCATGTTCCCAAACGTCCAAGCCCAAGATTGGTTTTTTACCTTCTGAGATTGGTGTGTCTTGGTTTGCTGTTGAAGTCACTTCAAGCTTCCCTTCTTTGTTGACAACCAACCATGCCCATCCAGAACCGAAACGAGTTGTTGCTGCTGCAGTGAAGGCTGCTTGGAATTCTTCAAATGAACCAAATGTTGCATCGATATCTGCTGCAAGTTCTGCTGAAGGAGCTGTTTTTTCAGGAGTCATCAATTCCCAGAAAAGAGCGTGGTTCAAGTGTCCGCCACCATTGTTGATAAGTGCTTGACGGATATCAGCTGGGATAGATTCTACATCAGCAAGCAAGGCTTCAAGGTCTTCACCGATTTCAGGGTGTTTTTCTAAAGCTGCATTGGCATTGTTGACATAAGTTTGATGGTGTTTGTCATGGTGCAAATGCATTGTTTCCGCATCGATGTATGGTTCCAAAGCGTCGTATGCATATGGAAGTTCTGGTAAGATAATAGCCATCTGTAATACCTCTTTTTCTTTCTATATGAAAATGATAACGCAAACATTCACTTTTTTCAAGTTTTTTGCTTATAGATAAGGAAATCACTGACATACTTTCTAATAATACTCTTCGAAAATCTCTTCAAACCGCGTCAACGTCGCCTTGCCGTAGGTATATGTTACTGACTTCGTCAGTCTTATCCGGCAACCTCAAAACGGTGTTTTGAGCTGACTTCGTCAG